>CAKUFB010000241.1 GCA_934647145.1 uncultured Clostridia bacterium | reverse complement strand
CCCTGGGTGTGCCAGTAGCTGCCGATGCAGTCCGGGCAGGCGCTCTGGCCGCTCTTTTCGGCCGCCGCGGCGGTGGTACGGGTCGCGCCCTTCATGCCGGTGCAGTCGGACTTGGCGTGGTAGTAGGTGCCGGTGGCGGTGTGCCAGTAGCTGCCGACGCAGTCCGGGCAGGCGCTCTGGCCGGCCTTTTCCGCGGCGCGGGCGGTGGTGCGGGTCGCGTCCTTCATGCCGTCGCAGGTCTTGTCCTTGTGATAGTACTTGCCGTTGGCGGTATGCCAGTAGTCGCCGGTGCCCTCGTTGGCGGTTCCCTTTTCGTTCTCCTGCTCCTTCGAACCGCCCAGGCAGGTCGGGCAGGCGGTCTGGCCGCGCGCCTTGATCTCGGCCAGGGTGACGATGGTCGCGCCCTTCATGCCGGTGCAGGTGGCCTTGGAGTGGTAGTACTTGCCGTCCTTGGTGGAGTAGTAGGTGCCGGCGGTGCCCACGCACTTGGGGCAGGCGGTCTGATTCCTCGCCGCGATTTCCTTGGCAGTGACGGCGGTCGCGCCCTTCATGCCGGTGCAGTCCTGGCGGGTGTGGAAGTACTTGCCGTCCTTGGTGGAGTAGAAGGTCACGGTGCCGGTGGCGGTGCCCTTGTTGTCCGTGCCGCCCGTGGTGGGCTTGACGGTGGTCATGCCGGGCAGGCAGGTCGGGCAGGGGGTCTGATTGCGCGCCGTGGCGGTGGCCAGGGAGACCTTGGTGGCGTTCTTCATGCCGCCGCAGGTGGCGTTGGAGTGGAACCACGTGCCGGTCGGGGTGGCGTAGTAGATCGCCGCGCCGGAGGAGCCCACGCACTTGGGGCAGGGCTTCTTGCCGTTGGCCTCGGCGGCCTCGGCGGTGACCTTGGTCGCGCCCTTCATGCCGGTGCAGTCGGACTTGCTGTGGTAGTAGGTACCCGTGTCGGTGCACCAGTAGTATTCGGTGCCCTTCGTTTCGGTACCCTCGGTGATCGTGCCGCCCGCGCAGATGGTGCAGGCGGTCTTGCCGGCCTTCTGCGCCTCGGCGATGGTGGTCATCTTGGCACCCTTCATGCCCTGGCAGTTGGAGATCGTGTGGTAGCTCGAGCCGCCCTCGGTCCAGTAGACGCTGCCGATGCAGATCGGGCAGGGGGTCTGGCCGCGCGATTCCGCCTCGGCCTTGGTGACCTTCATCGAGCTCTTCATGCCGCAGTTGGGCAGGACGTGGTAATACTTGCCGGTGGGCGTGTCGTAGTAGATGGTTTCGACCGTGCCGTCGGCGTTGGTGGTGGTTTCAGGGTTGGGAATCGGGGTGGCCGTCGCCGCGATCTGCGCAAAGCAGGTCGGGCAGGCGGTCTGCTTGCGGTTGAGGCACACGGCGATGGACACGAGCGAGGCGTTCTGCATGTCGGTGCAGTCCGACCTGCTGTGATAATACTTGCCGGTGGGGGTGGCCCAGACCATGCTGGGCATGGTGGTGGGCTGGTTGGCGGCGGGCAGCGTGTCGTCCGGCTGCGCGGTGGCGCTCACGCCCACGGGGTTGGCCGGGACGCCGCTCGTCTCCGGAAGGGCCGTGCCGGTCGGCTCGATCGTGGCCGTCGCGGTCGCGTTGTTCGCAAACTCCAGGGGCGGGGCGCTGGACGAGGTCTGCGGAACCTTGGGATCCTGGCTCGTCCCCAGGCCGGAGAACAGCCACACCAGCAGCACGACGCACCAGATGGCCGACGCCGCCGAAACGGCTGAGCGCGCCGTGATCTGGAAGCGGTTCCTGCGCCAGAGCACCCAGATGCCCAGCGGGGGCAGCACGATCAGCAGCAGCCACATCAGCCACTCGTTTTCGTACAGCGCGCCGGAGGGCTGCTCCTCTTCAGGTTCGTAGTACTCGCCGGTATCCTCGTTGTAGGCCATGTCGCCGGGCTGCTCCCCATAGGGCGGCTCGCCGTAGGACTGCTCATAGTCCTGCGCGCCCTCCTGCGGGTCGTATTCCTCCTGCCGGCGCGCTTCCTTCTCCATCTGGTATTTCACCCAGGGGAAGGGAAACTTGCGTACCACGCCGGTCTCGTCGTTCTTCGTGGCGATTCCGCGCGACGAAAAGTTGATCCGGTACTTGCCCAGGCGGATGATTTTTCCTCTTGCCATGTTCATTACTCCTTATCCAAGCGGGCAGACCCGCAGTCGCATCTAAATACACATATGGCATTCTCAGTATACTATATCATACACCAATTTCTCGCTCAAGTCAATCCGCCAGAGCGAACCGGTAAAAGATACATATACTTTTTACCGTCTGTTAGACCGTTTCACGGTGAAAAACGTTTCATGCTCCTCAAAAAATTAACATTCAAAATCAAAACAAATTTCCTTGATTTGCGGTCGAATCCTGTTGTAAGAGACCGAGGCGGTATGTTATACTGATACAGAGCCTGAGATACAAACGACGAATGGAGCTGTTTACATATGCAGAATGATTACCGGGGCCGCTATGGCGACTCGAGACGCCCCCCCTCTCCCGCCTCCCGCCCGGCGGCGCAGCGCCCCTATGGCCAGCGCCCCGGCGCGCAGCAAAGGCCCTATCAGGGGACGCAGCGGCCCGGCGGCTACTCCGCGCAGGAGCGGCGCCGTCCGTCCGCCCCGCAGCAGCGAAGAGGCGGCTACACTCAGCCCCCCCGGCGCGGCGGAAACGGCGGCGGCTCGCAGATGCCCCCTGCGCTCAAGCTCCTGTGCTTCGCGCTGGTGGCTCTTCTGTGCGTGGGCGTCACCGTAAAGATCACCAGCAGCCTGACGAAGAATCGCCGGCAGCAGACCATCTCCTACAACACCGCGCCCGTCGACACGCAGGCCCCGGCCGAGTCCGAAAGCCCGAATGGCGATCTGACCCCGACGGACACGCCCGAGCCCGACTGGCAGGAGCCCGAAACCGCCACCGACGCGCCCGACAGCGGCCTGCGCCGCGCGACCATCCGCACCTGCGGCGACGTGATCATGCACGACGCGCTGCTGGACACCGCGCTCGAGGTGGGCGGCGGCAGCGCCTATGACTTCGATCCCTACTTCTCCACCATCAAGGATGTGATGGCCGACGCGGACTGGACGGTCATCAACATCGAGGCCACCCTGCGCAAGAACAAGTACGGCTATTCCGGCTATCCGCAGTTCTCCACGCCCCCCTCGATCCTCAATACCCTGATCGGCTGCGGCGTGGACATGCTCACCATGTGCAACAACCACATGCTGGACGGCTTCTGGGACGGCCTGCGCGAGAGCATCGACCTGGTCGAGGCCGCCGGTCTCAAGCACGTGGGCGCGTACAAGACCCCCGAGGCCTACAACACCCCCGAGGTGATGGACATCAACGGCATCAGGGTGGGCTTCCTCAACTACAACGAAACCACCAACACCATGGACAAAAAGTCCGACCCGGCCGCCAAGGAATATGGCTTCCGCTACATCCAGAACGCAGACTTCACCCAGCAGGTGCAGGCGCTCAAGGACGCGGGCGCGGAGGTCGTCGTGGGCTATATGCACTGGGGCGAGGAGTACAAGCGCGTGCCCGAGGCCCGCACGAAAAAATACGCCCAACAGCTGGTCGCGGCCGGCGTGGACGTCATCGTGGGCGGCCATCCGCACATGGTGCAGACCTGCGAATACGTCACCGCAACCGCCACCGACGGCACCGTCCGAAGCGCGCTCGTGGTCTACTCCATCGGCAACTTTATCTCCGACCAGCGCGCTCAGTACAAGGACAGCGGCATCATCTTCGACTTCACCATCGAGGAGCAGCCCGACGGCAGCTTCAGGATCACTAACCCCACCTACATCCCCACCTACGTCTGGCGCTGGGGCAGTGAGGACGCGGGCTACGACTACCGCATCCTGCCCATCGGCCAGTACATGGAAGCCCCGCCCGCCGGCATGGACGAGGAAAGCTATACCCGCATGAAGCAGTGCTGGTATGAGATCTACGAGCAGATGGGCGGCAACAACATCTGCGCCATATCCGTCAGCTGAACCGAGGGAAGATTCATATGAAAAAGCGCCTCCCGCATAGGCTTGTGTGGGAGGTGCGGCTATGAAGACGACAATCATCCGCGAGGGCGAAACGCTGGGCATGCTGTCGGCCCGGCTGGGCGTGCCCGGATGCATGATCCTGCGGGCAAACGGCCTGTTCAGCGAGGCATGGCTGCTGCCCGGGCGGCAGATCGACGTGCCGGACGCGGATTACTGCGCTCAGGCGCAGGCGCCCTGTCCGGTGCGGGCGCTGCTGGAGCCCGCCATGTCCGTCCGCCGCGGAACTGCTGTCACCCTGAACGCCCGCGAATCCGCACAGGCGCTTTCCGCCCGACTGGGGCAGCCCCTGGACGCGCTGCGCCTGCTCACGCCTCTTCCCGAGACGCTGGACGCGGGAGCCGAGGTCTTTCTGCCGCGCTAGGAGAACGGG
>CAKUFB010000240.1 GCA_934647145.1 uncultured Clostridia bacterium | reverse complement strand
TAGAAGTAGTAATCGTCAATGATCCGGAGCTCATCCATCGGCTCGGAAAGCGTTTCACCCAGGTGCATTTGTCCGCGATCTATGGGATTACCGATCATAGCGCGCACGGAGGTGGCGCGCCATAGCGTAGTCCCTCGCTTGGTTTTCACGCCGCGTTCGTTGAGCCAGTTTGCCAGGCGATTCCCGCCGTAGCCCTCATCCACGATTTTGTGATAGACCTCCGCCTTGATCGCGGCTTCCTCCTCATTACGAACAAGGTCTTTGACGGGCTGACCCTTTTTGTTCACTCGACCGGTGCAAACGGCATCGAGGCCGAAGGGAACCAGACCGCCGCGGTATTCGCCCGCCAGCACCATTTGCTGTTGCTTGGCCCTGACGCGGATGGAGGTTTTCTCACTTTCGCCCGACGCCTGCCAGAAGCGAATGTAATTGAGCAGTTTGTCCACATGAGTGTCGAAACGCTGCTCGCCCTCTCTAGCGCTCCAAACGCGGATGCCGTGGGCGGCGAACCACTGCACCACGAAGGGCGTTTCGTCGTCGCGGCGGCCCAGACGGTCGAACATGAAAACCAGCAGCACATCGAATTTGCCAGCCATCGCATCCGCCTTGATTTCCAAGATCGCATCGCGCTTTTCGGAGCTGACCTTGTAACCGGAAACACCCTTTTCGTAGAATTCCTTCGTGATTTCCCAGTCCTGCTGTCCATTGGCAAACTCATGGCAGGCAATCCGCTGCATGGGAATGTCGTCGTGATCCACCTGGCCCACCGTAGATACGCGATAAAGCGCATAGACTCGCGTCTTTCTGTTCTCCTTTCCGTGGGATGCTACTTGGAGAACGCTTGCAGCAGCATCCCCAAAGCCGCTTCAACGGCTTGTTCATCGTCCTCGTCGGCAAATTCCAGCGTCACGTTCGGCTGCTCTGAAAGCCGCGCGGTGCGCTCGTCTACCCATAGCAATTCCATGTTCTCCGCCTCCAGTGTTATAGAAGGAAGCCCAATAAAGAAAGGCTTTATGCTTCTTATTTTGTGTAGAAAAAGCCCGGCAAAAGTTGTGCCTCTCGCCGGGCGACGGCTGCGCTTGCTGCGGTTTATTCAGCCGCCATCCGGATGACCTTTACCGCCTCGGGAACGATCAGCTTTCCGTCTACGCGCTCGGTCATGACGAACGCCGTCTGGTCGCGCAGAGCGAAAACCTCGCCATAGCGACGGAGGGCGCGATTTCCGCGGTCGGCGATCCAGTATTTCGACAGGTCGCCGAAAACAACCGGCTTCGTGCCTGCCGCCGGCTTGGGCATAAAGCGGGAGGTGTAAACGGGCCGCCCCAGCAGTCGATCAGATTCGCCGCCCAGCGCTTCTCTCCAGAGATAGCGCCCGTTTTCATCCTTGAGCATTCGCAGCGCCTTGGCGGTATCCTCGTGCATCAGGAATACGGCTTTGGCGCGGTATTGCTCGTCCAGCGCGTAATAAAGCGAAATGATTTCGTCCGCCGTAAGCGCGTCCGGCGTGGCGGTCGTTACGCCGACCTGCGCGGAATTCAGAAGGCCCGTGGGCTGCTTTACGCCGTCGCCGGTCAGAAACGCTTTTTCTTCGCTGGAGGCGATGCGCCGGGCAAAGCTGTCCGCAAGAAACGTCGCCATATCCACGCCCGCGTCCGCCAACAGCTCGTTGCTGACTGGGATCGTCAGACCCAGCTTGCGCGGCTTCAGGCGCGCAGCCTCGAAGCCCGCAGCGCCTATCTCCATCGCTTCGTTTTCGTCCAGCCATTGAGCTTCGCTCATGCTCCTGACCACGGGCACGGCGCGTTCGCCGTCCTCCATGTGAATGACCGTAGCCAGTCGGCGCATCACGTTTTCTTCCGCCAGCGTCTGCACGATCTGCGCCTCCATGGAGTCGGGAACGAGATAGCCGCCCGCGCCCTTTTCGCCCGCCTTCAGGCCCTGCGCGTGGTTCTCGGTCATGCGGTTGGCGATCACGCCGGTTTTGAACAGCAGTTCGTAATACTGTGTGTCCAGCGCTTCCAGCTTGTCGGAGTGATTAAAAACGAACTTCATCTGATTGTACATAGTAAACCTTACCTTTCTGCCCTTTAGGGCGCAGCATGGGCCTATAGGCCCGTTTGAAATCGCGAAATATTGCGTGAAGGGACGGCCCCGCTATGGTGCGACCGTCATTTTAAGATTTGAGAGGCCCCTGCCTACAGCGGCTCTTTGTTCAGCGCGCCGTCGCCGTAGCGTTTACGAATGGTCTCGAATTCCGGTTTGTTCTTATCGACCTTCCCGCAGAAAATCTTTTTCAGCGACGAGGCTTTCGCAACGCCAGCGACATAGCGGTCGCCGACATACTCCACGCGATAGCCGCAGTACAGCATGGCTCCGATGAAATAGTCCAGCGGAATCTGGTTGCCGGTCGCCCGTTTGCAATGGAGGCGAATCTGCTCTATCGTCGTTTCCGCGTCCAGCGCCTTTCGCCTGTGCAGGAAATACGAAATATAGTCGACGACGGCCTCGTGCAGTTCTCTGTGCTGCGTGTGAAAAACGCGGCGGTAATATCGCTCGTCGATTCTCATTTGTTTACCTCCTTTCCACTAACAGCGTCAGTACCGGGGCAACTGTGGCAGTGAGATATATTAGCCCTATAAGGAAGAACAGAAAGCCAATATATTGATCTGCCCCTTTTGCCCCAAATGAACTTATTCCAGCGCGGCTTTTTCTTCCCGGATACGATAGCCCGTCAGTACGGTTGTTTTCTCTCCGCCGGGATAAGGTCTGCGGCGCTCTATCGCTGCGTAGCCCGCTAACATGGAGCGGAAGTTGCGCGTATTCTCCGCACGGAATCCGTTTTCGTCGCACCACGCCTGGTACAGCGCGTATACCTGACTGGTGCGTTCCATGGCTTCCGGTTCGGGGGTCAGGCACTCCTCCATAAACAGCGCGATCTTGTCGCTTTCGTGCTCGTATTCCGCCGTGGCGTCGCGCACTGCCTGCGGTTCCGCAAACCCCTCGGCTTCCAGCAGCCGCAAACCCTTGATGCACCAGTTCATAATCCCGCTCAGATTTCCCGGTTCAGCGAACAGCTCTTTGAGCTTTTTGTCCTGCTCCCATTCCTCGAAGTGTCGCTCGAAGGGAATGGTCTTGATGCGGCCCGAGGAGAAGAGCGTCAGGTCGGTGATCTGAGGCAGATAATTCGTATTGATGAACATCTTGAACTGCGGGCGATATTCGAAACTGTTTTCATGCAGGTAACGCGCCGTGATCGTATCGTTGCCGGTGAGCGACTTCACCAGCGCCGCCGACAGCGTCAGTTTCTTATCCGGCTCGGAGATGTTCACAAACCGCGCGCCGCTGAGCCGTGCCACGTCCTCGCTGGGCGCGCTGCCGTTTTGCTGAAAGCGCGCGCCGATGGTCTCCGGACGCGCGGTTTTGCCGTAGTCGCCCATGAGCCGGAGAAACGTCTCCATGGCCGTGCCCTTGCCGTTGCGCGTAGTCGCGCCGTAGAGAATGAACAGACATTCGTAGCGCGTGTTTCCGGTGAGCGCGTAGCCGAAGGCTTTCTGCAGATACTTGGTCTTTTCTACTGTCGACGCTTCATCCGCACTGCGCATGATTTCCTCCATGAATTGCTCCCAGCGCGGGCAACGGGCGTTCGCATCGTAGGAAACGCCGCTGATCAGCGAGAGAAAGTCCTCCGCACGGTGTTCTCTGAATTCTCCGGTGCGCAAATTCAACGTTCCGTTCTGGAAATTCAGCAGGTAGGGATCGCGGTCAAAATCCGCCGTGCGCAGGCTGTACACGCCGGACGCGTCCTTGAGAATCGTCTCCCGCACGCTTCGATTGTGCCAGCGCGCGGCGCGCTTGAGGCACACGTCCCGTAGCGTGGAATCCGTGATTTCCGCGGTCAATAGAAACAGCAGCACGGCCAGTTCCTTGCATTTCTCCATGGCCTGCAGATTGCCGATATCCGCCCGCCACGCCTTTCCGTCATAGACGAACCAGCACTTGCGCTCGCTGACGAAGCGGGCGGTATTCTTGTAGAAATCCGCGAACAGATAGCCGTTTCCGATGTCGCTGTTGGAATAGCGTTCGTCCTGCCAGGGACGCAGCACCCGCAGGCGGTTCAGCGCCTCGGCCTTTTCCGCGGAGATTCCCAGCGCCACGCCCTTGGCGAAATCGTCCTCAGCCAGCAGCGCTGACAGCGCGTTCAGTTCGTTGGGCTCCATAGGTTTCCTCCTTCATTTCCTGTAATATTTCCGGCAGCGACAGGCTGTCCAGCAGCGCGATTCTCTCCTGCGCGGCGCACTTTTCGACCAATGCCGCCTGCCATGTCTCATCCTCAGCTGCGGCGATATAATCCATGCTTTCTTCTATTCGCTCCATTCGCGCCTCCGCCGCGCGCTGGATTTCCAGCAGCGCCCGCACTTTTTCTTCCCGCCAATCGTCCAGCCTC
>CAKUFB010000239.1 GCA_934647145.1 uncultured Clostridia bacterium | reverse complement strand
CCGCGGCGGGCAGTGCCCGCCCGTCAATCCGCAAGGAATCTTGCGGATTCGCAGAATTCGGGAACTCTAATTTATGGTTCCCGAATTCGTCGAAAGAATCGGCGGCAGCAGGTGGGTGCAGGCTCAGCCTGCCCGGGAGAGGAGTGAACAGCATGAAGGCATATGGAGCGACGCACGTAGGACGGGTGCGCGCGGTGAATCAGGACGCGTACTACCTGCCCGAGGCGGGAGAGAGCTTCGCGGTGGTGGCCGACGGCATGGGCGGTCACAAGGCGGGCGAGGTGGCCAGCGCGATGGCGGTGAGCGAGTTTACCCGCTGGCTCCGGTGCGCGCCGGTTCCGACCGAGGAGACGGTGAACTATGCCGTTCATGAGGCCAACCGGATTATTCACCGCACCGCCCAGCGCGAGACAGACAAGAGCAACATGGGCACGACGCTGGTGAGCGTGTGGGTGGACGACGAGCAGGTGATTGAGTGCAACGTGGGCGACAGCCGGGCGTACCTGCTGCGCGACGGCACGCTGACCCAGATTTCGCGCGACCATTCGCTGGTGGGCGAGCTGGTCGAGGAGGGCAAGATCACCAAGCAGGAGGCCATGCATCACCCGCACAAGAACTATATCACGCGCGCGGTCGGCACCTCGTCGATGGTGCAGCCGGAGCTTCGCACGCTGGACAGGAAGAGCGGCGACGTGTGGCTTTTGTGCTCGGACGGCATGAGCAACTACATCGAGGACGGCGAGATTGAGCGGATACTGTGCGAGCAGGCCGACCGCGAAAAGTGTGTGCGGCAGCTGATCGACCTGGCCCTCGAGCGGGGCGGCGCGGACAACATCACGGTGGTGCTGGTGGACTGCGGGGAGGTCGCCCCATGAAGCAGCCGCCGCTGTCCGGCCGCTACGAGCTGGAGGAAATCATAGGCACCGGCGGCATGTCGGTGGTCTATCGGGCGTGGGACATGAAGTATGACCGCGAGGTGGCGGTCAAGGTGCTGCGCAGCGAGCTGATGAGCGACGAGGACTTCATCCGGCGCTTCAATCACGAGGCGCAGGCCGCGTCGCAGATGTCCCATCCCAACATCGTAGACCTGTTCGACGTGGGTCAGGACGGGGAGACCCGTTACCTGGTCATGGAATACGTCAAGGGCGTGACGCTCAAGGAGCTGATTCGCCAGTACGGCCGCATCCGGCCGCAGCGGGCGGTGCAGATCACGCTGAGCATTCTCTCGGCAATCGGTCACGCCCACGAAAACCACATCGTGCATCGCGACATCAAGCCGCAGAACATTCTGATGGACGACGACGCGGGGGTCAAGGTGGGCGACTTCGGCATTGCGCGCGTGACCAGCTCGAACAGCTCGACCAGCTTCGGCACGCAGATGATGGGCTCGGTACACTACTTTTCGCCTGAGCAGGCCTCGGGCGGGATGGCTGACGAGAAGAGCGATCTGTACTCGGTGGGCGTGGTGCTCTACGAGATGGTGACCGGGCACGTACCCTTCGACGGGGAGACGCCGGTGGCCGTGGCGCTCAAGCACATCAACGAGGAGCCGCGCGATCCGTCGCTGGACAATCCGGACGTGTCCAGGGGCCTGAGCGAGGTGATCCTGAAGGCGCTCGCCAAGAAGCCTGAGGATCGGTATCAGACCGCGCAGGAAATGGCGGTCGATCTGCGGCGGGCGCTGAAGATGCCCATGGGCGGGTTCATTCGCAGGCAGCTGGAGACGGCCAAGCCCGCGCGGCTGAACGGAAGGCGCGTGCGCTCGGCGCTGCTGGCCGGACTGTGCGCGCTCGCCGCGGCAGCCGTGATGATCGCCGGGCTGCGCTATTACAACCGGCTCAAGACCCGCGTGCGCATGCCTGCGCTGGAGAACAATCAGGTGGAGGACGCGGTGGCGCAGCTGGACGAGCTGGCGCTTAAATATCAGCTGATCCAGATTTACAGCGAGGACGCGCTGACCGGCACGGTGATTTCGCAGAGCCCGGCGTCGGGCATGCTGCTGTTCCCGGGGGACAGCGTGGAGCTGACGGTGAGCCTGGGAAAGGCGGCGGTCGAGGTTCCCGTGCTGACAGAAATCCTCCGCAGCGAGGCCATGCAGCGGCTGGAGGAGGCGTCACTCACGCTGGGCGACGTCGTACTACAGATTTCGGACGAAAAACCGGGCACGGTGATCGGCCAGTCGCCTGCGGCAGGCGAGCGCGTGCGTCCCTTTGACGAGGTGACGCTGTACATCAGCGGCGAGAGCGCGCCCGCGCCTGAGCTGAAGGGCAGAAGCCGAGAGGACGCGGAGCGGATGCTCTCCGCCTGCGGCATGACCCCGGGTCTGATCGAATGGGTCTTCGACCAGGCGGCGGCGGGCACGGTGATCGAGCAATCGGTGCCGGTGAATCAGCGGACGCTGCTGGGCGGAAGCATTAACCTGGTCTTCAGCCAGGGGCCCGCGCAGGACGCGGTGTGCAAAAAGACCGTGCATGTGTCGGTTGCGACGGAGCTGGGCGAGCTGATTGCGCTGCTTGACGAGGGGACGGATAACTCGCGCGAGGTGTACCATGAGTGGGCGCCCCGGGGCGAGTGGAATGTAAGACTGGAACTGTCGGACAAAACGCAGGGAGAGCATCGCCTGAGCGTCTATCTGGACGGGCAGAGCGTGCTGGACAAGACGGTGGTGTTTGAATGACGCGGGATACGGGACTTCTTTTGCGCGGAATCGGCGGATTTTACACGGTGCGCGGGAGCGACGGGGCCTGCCATACGCTGCGCGCTCAGGCCAAGATCAGGCGGCAGCGCCTGCACCCAATGGCGGGCGATCAGGTGGTCTATACCCCCGGCGAGGGCGAGCAGAACGGCTGGCTGGAGGAAATCCTGCCCCGGAAAAACCAGCTGCTGCGCCCGCCGGTGGCCAACATCGACGCGTGCGTGCTGGTGATTTCGGCGGCGTATCCGCAGGCCGACCTGATGCTGATCGACCGGATGCTGATCTTCGCCCGGATGAACGGCGTCGAGCCGGTGCTGACGGTGAACAAGTGCGACGAGGGCGTCGCGGAGCGGCTGGCCGCGCAGTATCAGGGGGCGCAGGTTCAGGTTTTCGCCACCTGCGCGCACACGGGCGAGGGCGTGGAGGCGCTCAAGGCGGCGCTTTCAGGCAGGGTGTACGCGCTGTGCGGCCAGTCGGGCGTGGGCAAGTCCTCGCTGATCAACCGGATGTACGGCCTGACGCTCGAGACGGGCAGCCTGTCCGAAAAGATCGACCGGGGCAAAAACACCACGAGGCAGTGCGAGCTGATTCCATTGCCCGGCGGGGGCGGCGTGCTGGACACGCCCGGGTTCAGCCTGCTCGAGCTGCCGCTGATGGAGCCGGTGAAGCTGCCGGACTGGATGCCTGAATTCCGTGGATATGAAGGGAAATGCCGGTTTTCGCCCTGCCTGCACCGCACAGAGCCCGGCTGCGCCGTGCGCGCGGACGTGGAGGCAGGAAAAATCAACCGGGAACGCTGGGCGCGATACGCCGCGCTGAGCGAAGAAATGAGCGCGAGGTGGAAAGAACGATATGACTGACGAGATCAAGGTGGCGCCCTCCCTGCTGGCGGCGGATTTCCTTTCGATAGGCAGTGAAATTCGGCGCATGCGCGACGCGGGAGCGGACTGGCTGCATTTCGACGTGATGGACGGGGCGTTCGTGCCCAACATAACCTTTGGACAGGGCGTGCTCAGGGCGGCGGCCCGAGCAAGCGACCTGCCGTGCGACGTACATCTGATGATCGAGCGGCCCGAGCGGTATATCGAGGAGTTTGCGCAGGCGGGGGCGAGGGTCATTACCGTACACGCCGAGGCGACGAATCACCTGCACCGCGCGCTCCAGCAGATTCACGCGTGCGGCTGTCTGGCCGGCGTGGCGCTCAACCCGGCGACCTCGCCCGAGGGATTGCGGTATGTGCTGGGCGACATCGACCTGGCGCTGGTGATGACCGTCAACCCGGGCTTCGGCGGGCAGAAGATGATTCTGAGCGCCGTGGAGAAGATCGGCGAGATCGACCGGATGAAGCGCGAGGCCGGGCTGAGCTTCGAGATCGAGGTAGACGGCGGCGTGAACGAAAACAACGCCGGAATGCTCATTGAACGCGGCGCGACGGTGCTGGTCGCAGGGTCGGCGCTTTACGGCGCACAGGACGCGGCGGCGTTCATCCGGAACGTAAAGGAAATATGAAACGCGTGGCGGGAGCGCAGCGCGCAAGAAGGAGAGCCTTGTAGGGCTCTCCTTCTCAGCTTGTCAAAAAAGGTTTTGACAAGCTGGTGGACGGGGAAGCAAGCTCCCCGGCCAGGTGCCGCGGCTCAAATCTACGATTTGAGCCGTCGGCAGTTTCGCCAAGGGCGAAACCTGAAAACCCAAAGGGTTTTCAGCCTCCCTGCCACCCTCACCAGTCTCCGCTAAAAATCGAAGATTTTT
>CAKUFB010000238.1 GCA_934647145.1 uncultured Clostridia bacterium | reverse complement strand
GACCCTGGCCGCTTGAATCAGTGGCGGACAGGGTCGTCGCTCGACCCGGCGGAAGCAGGCGGGTGCAGGCTCAGCCTGCCTCGAAGGCGCGCTCAATGTAGCGCAGCTCGTCGGGCAGGCAGATTTCGATCACGTCGAAGCGGCAGAAGCGCTCCTGCCAGCCCCTCTGCGCGAGAAAGCGGACGGCGGCACGGCATATGCGCCGCTGTTTTTCAGCGGTGACGGCCTCCGCGCCCCGGCCGAAGGCGAAATGATTGCGCAGCTTGACCTCGACAAAGTGAACGATCCCCTCCCGCTCGGCAATCAGGTCGATCTCGCCGCCGCGCACCGCAAAATTCCGCGCGATGATCGTCGCGCCCTGCTTTTCAAGAAATCTCGCGGCGATTTCCTCGCCGGTACGGCCCATATCCCGGGTAGACATGACGCTCCCCCTCCATGGATTTTTTATTCATTATACCAGTAAACGGACGGCAGCGCAACAGAAAAACGCGATATGAAAGATTATGCGTTAAGATGTCGTAAAATCGGGGGGGGGGGGTGACACTGCATAACTCGTATGATATAATGAATACAAACTGCAGATCATTCCCCCGGAGGTTCACTGTATGCAGAACATTAGATGCTTTTTAAAGGATATCGCGCGGAAAAACGGCGTCACGATGGGCGCGCTGACCGCCATGCTGGGCTATCGCAGCAAGACGTCTCTGGAGCGCCTGATGAACGGAAGCACGAGAAGCGCCAGTCTGATGCAGTTTCAGGAGAATGTGCAGAAAACGTTCGACCTTACGGCGGAAGAAAAGGCCGGGCTGCTCGAGGCGATTCAGGTTGCGCGCCTGGGCGAAGAGCAATACCTGGTGAGCCTGAAGGTCTGGGATTTTGTGAGCGGCAGGCCGCCTGAACAGGCGGGTGAGCTGGAAATTACGGACGTGCTGACGGGCGAGCCGGTGAGCCTGATAAAAAGGTATAGCGGCAGAAAGGTGCGCGCGGCGGTCTTTAACTGTCAGTACATCACCGGCCTGTTCAATCTCCTGCACGCGCTGCTCGGCGAGGAAGGCGTGGAAGCGCGCCACTACATGTTCATCGATTCAGACGGCGTGCGCACGATGTCGGCGCTCAACACGCTGATGCAGGTCTTTTACATGAAGGGCTACAGCGGCTATACCTTCGCCGCCACACCCGAGGAAAAGGCAAGTCACTGCGGCATCAACGCGGCGGACGCGGCCATTTTCAACTATTACGACGACAACGGTACGCCCTGCGAGGACATCATCGTGTTCACCGGGGCGCGGAGCGGACGGCTGCTGACCTATCGCGGGTCGCAGGGCCAGACGGAGAAGCTGCTGGGCATCGACACGCGGAGGTTTGAGCCGATCAAGCGCACATACTTTGACTGCGGCGCGCTGGAGGACTATGTGCGCTACAGCGAGAACTACGCCGCGCTGGAGTACAACCGCAGCATCTGGAAGCTCAAGCCGGATGTGGGTGTGGATCAGATTCCCATGAACGTGCTGTCTCAGGCTTTTCTGCGCGCGCCGCTGCCGGAAGAGGTGGGGGACGCCTTCGGCAAGACCTTCGCCGAGCTTCAGGACATCTACAAACGCCGCTTCCACAATTCCTGCACCAAGCGCAAGCCGGTCTACACGATCATGAAACGGTCGGCCATGTGGCGCTTCGCGCAGACCGGGCGCACGACCGATCATTTCTGGATGATGACGCCCTATACGCCTTCAGAGCGCATTGAGATCCTCGAAAGTCTTCTCGATCAGCAGAGGAACAATCCCTTCATGCACATGTACTTTCTCAAGGAGGAGGACGTCGTCCGCGATGTGGAAATTGCGTACTACGAGGATGTGGGCATGCTGTTCCTGGAGGCGGACACGGACTACAACCTGGAGGCGGGGCATACCGAGGTGATGATTACTCACCGGGAAGCGCTCAGGCTCTATCGCGAATTCTTCATGAACGTGCTGCTGTGCGGGTACGTGCTGCCGGAGAGCGAGACCTGCCGGTTCTTTGAGGAGCTGATCGAGGAGGTCAGGAGACTGGAAGAAGTTCCGGCCGAGTGACCTGCCGCGAACAGCATATGGAATATTTTCAGCGTCCCTTACGCCTGGCGGAAGCTTCTGGCGTGAGGGGCGCTTTTGCATGCTGCGCCGGAAGAAGGCCCCTTCTGCGTTTTTCGGGCGGCAGGGGAACACCCGGTTGAAAAAGCGCCCATTGTCCGGTATAATAGCTCTGTCAGGAGGGGGAAACGCAATGGAAACGCTTTGCGAGAGGGATTTTACGATCAGCCGGGTCAACGCGCACGCGCAGTACTGGCGCGACGGCGAGAGCTTTCTTCAGTACATGACTACGCCCCGAAGCGAGCACGGAATCATGCTGCTGAATGGGTGCGACGCGCGATTTGTGCTAAAGGACGGCGGCGAGATCGAGGCGAAGCGCGGCGAGATGCTCTACCTGCCCAAGCACGCCCGGTACGCGGTCTACTTCAGTCAGTGCGATGCTTTGCGGGTCAGGTGTCTGCTGGTGAACTTTCAGCTGCAGGACGAAGGGGGAGAGGAGCTCGACCTGGGCGCGCTGAGGCCGCTTGCCTTTCTGCACCCCTTCGAGGAGGAGCAGGCGATTGCCCGCGCGGTGGAGATGTATCGTGCGCCGCGCTATTATCCGGGCGCGGTCAAGGGCGCGCTGTACGCGCTGCTGGTCTCCCTGAGTGAAAAGGAGGCGCGCAGGCGGCGGGTGCCCGAGCAGTTCGCCGGGGTGGAAAGGGGCAGGCGCTATCTTGAGGAGCACTGGATGGAGGAAACGCCGCTCTCCGAGGTGGCGAAAAAGTGCCTGATGAGCGAGAGCGGATTCCGCAAGCGCTTTCAGGAGTACACCGGCCTTTCACCCAGTCAGTATCGCCTGAACCTGCGCATCGAGCAGGCCAAGCGGCTGCTCCGCTCCGAGTCGGCAACGGTCGGCGACGCGGCCATCGCCGTGGGCATCGAGGACGTGAACTACTTCAGCCGCCTGTTCCGCAAAAAGACCGGCCTTTCGCCCAGTCAGTACAAGCGTGGCGATATGTGCTAATCGTCTGGCGAAACATCCATTGCGCCCGGCTGCCATGAAGGCTATAATGGAGAAAAACGCACAGGAGGTTTTTCTCATGAAGAGCTTTCGCCCGGTCAGAACCGCGGTCATCGGCTGCGGCATGATCAGCAGAAGATACCTGGACAACTGCGTCAATCGCTTCAACGTGCTGGACGTGGTGGGCTGCAGCGACCTGATCCCCGAGCGCAGCGCCCAGCGCGCTCAGGAATTCGGCATTCGCCAGATGACCAACGAGGAGATCCTGTCCGATCCGTCGATCGAGCTGGTGATCAACCTGACCTATCCGACCGCCCACTATGAGGTGACGAAGGCGGCGCTTCACGCCGGCAAGCACGTGCATACCGAAAAGATGATGGCCACCACCTTTGCGCAGGCAAAGGAGCTGTACGAGCTGGCCAGGGCAAACGGGCTGTACCTGACCGCCGCGCCGGATACCTTCCTGGGCGCGCGCCTGCAGACCGCCCGCCAGCTGCTCGACAGCGGATTGATCGGCCGTCCCCTGGCCGCCAGCGTTTCGCTGTCCCGCTGCTACCGCCACAGCGAGTGGAAGGCCGAGGACGAGAAGCGCTTCGCCTTCTGCCCGGGCGGCGGCATACTCAACGACGTGGGCTGCTATTACCTGACCGGCCTGGTCAGCATGCTGGGCAGCATCGAGCGCGTGTGCGGCTTCTCGCAGACCTATGAGCCCGCGCGCCCCTTCCTGAACCCGAAGAACCCGTCTTACGGCCAGCCCATGACCTATGAGGACTGTCCGAACAACTACGCGGGCGCGCTGCAGTTTGAAAACGGCGTGCTGTGCGGCCTGACCGTGACCTCGGAGACCTACGGCGGCGGCTCGTCGTTCATGCTCTACGGCACGCAGGGCACGATGTGGCTGGACGACCCGAACGAGTTTGGCGGAGCGCTGCTGGTCGAGCTCAAGGGCAGCCGCGAGAAGGTCGCCTTCCCGCTGACGCACGCCTTCGAAACCGATTTCCGCGGCCTGGGCGCGGCCGACCTGGCCTACGCCCTGCGCAACGGGCGCGCGCCCCGCTGCCTGCCTGAGATGGCGCTGCACACGTTTGAGGCGGCCTGCGGAATCGTACAAAGCGGCGAGGAAAACCGCATGTACCGGATGACCACCCGCTGCGAGCGCCCCGCGCCCTTCGAGCCCGGTCATACCGAGTACCCCGAGGCGGTGATGGATCTGTGAGAAGTCAGCTGAGCGTACAGGCCTATACGCTGAGAAAACGCATGTCTACCCCGGACGACGCGAGGGCGACACTCCGCGCGCTGGCAAAGATGGGCCTTGAGTGGATTCAGCCGTCGGTGCCCGCCTTCTGGACGGCGGAGGAGTTCGGCCGGGAGCTCAAAAACGCCGGGCT
>CAKUFB010000237.1 GCA_934647145.1 uncultured Clostridia bacterium | reverse complement strand
CGCAAGGAAGCGATTCCCTGAAGGGAATCGCATTTGGCGGGCGGCTGCGGCCGCCCGGAGGAACGCCCCGCCGCATGACGCTTCCCTCATTGCGAGTCGGCAGCGCCGACCGTCAATCCGCAAGCAAGTCTTGCGGATTCGCAGAAATCAACTGCTCCAATCTATGGCGGTTGATTTCGTTGTCAGAACCGGCGGCAGCAGGTGGGGGCAGGCACTGCCTGCCAGCGCACAAACTTCGGTGGGGGTCTGGGGGAGCGGTCGGCAGGGCCGACGGCCACTTGCTGCCGCGCATCCTATCGTCAGGCTATGCGCTATTCAAGACCCTCCCCCAGCCAGAGAGCCTGCAGGGTGGTCAGCAAGGCAGAATTCGGGAACTCCAATTTATGCTTCCCGAATTCGTCGCCAGAGTCGGCGGACAAACTTCGGTGGGGGTCTGGGGGAGCGCGAAGCGAAGCGGAGCCTCCCCCAGTCAGTCCGAGTCGGCAGTGCCGACAGGAGTTTTCCGGGAGCGCCCGGAAAACCGGAGAATTCGGGAGCTCTAATTTATGGCTCCCGAATTCGTCGCCAGAACCGGCGGCAGCAAGTGGAACCGGGCACTGCCCGGTGGGTGCAGGCTCAGCCTGCACCGTGGAAAGGAATTGGAATGTATAAGACGGACGCTGTGGCCATTTTGCTGGCCACGTATCAGGGGGAGAAGTACCTGCGGGCGCAGCTGGACTCGCTGCTCGCGCAGACGGAGACCAGGTGGAAGGTGTTTGCGCACGACGACGGATCGAAGGACGGGACGGCAGCGATACTGCGCGAATACGCCGCGCGCGATCCGGAGCGCTTCTGCCTGATCGAGAGCGCGGGCACAGGCGGGGCGAAGAGCAACTTTCTGTTCCTGACCGGGCAGGTCGAGGCGAGCTATTACATGTACTGCGACCAGGACGACGTGTGGCTGCCCGAGAAGGTAGAGCGCACACTGCGCGCCATGCAGGACCTTGAACGCGAGCAGGGGGCCGACCGCCCCTGCCTGGTGCACACCGAGCTCAGGGTGGTGGACGCGTCGCTTCGGGAAATCTGCCCGAGCCTGAGCGCGTATCAGGGGATTGAGCCGCAGCGGCTGACGCTGGGCAGACTGCTGGCGCAGAACACGGTCACCGGCTGCACGATGATGATCAACCGCGCTCTGCGCGACGCGATGACGACCTGCGCCGAGCCGGAGGCCATCCGTATGCACGACTGGTGGGCGGCGCTGATCGCGATGCGGTTCGGCGCGCTGCGGTTCCTGCCCGAGGCGACGATACTCTACCGCCAGCACGGGAACAACAGCGTGGGCGCGCAGCGGGCGAAGGGACTGGGCGGCCTGCTCAAAAAGGCGCTGGATACCCGCGCCATTCGCGGGAGCATCCAGGCAACGCGGGTGCAGGCGCAGGCCTTCGCGAAGGCGTTCGACCTGCCCGAGGATGACCTGATCGCGAAGTACGGCCGGGTGCGCCGCCTGAGCAAGCTGCGCAGGCTGCGGTTTTATCGGGAGAACGGGATTGAAAAGACCGGAACGCTCCGGAATCTGGTGTTCATGATTTACGGTTGAGGTGGTGACTGTCATGAAAGTACGAAAGAGAATGGAAATGATGTGCAGCCGCGCGGCGCTGCCTCTGCTGTGCGTGCTGATGGCGGACTGCTGCCTGTTCGGTGGCGGGCGTCTGCTGTCCGCGGGCCCGGTCGGTTTTCGGATGGCCGTGCTGTTTGTGTTCATGCTGGCCTGCTTTCCATCGATACTCAGGCAGCGCCGGGCGCTTGTCCGCAGCGGAAGTCTGTGGAGCCTGCTGTGCTTTGCGGCGTGGTTGGGCGTCGAGGCGTATCTGGGCGCACAAAACGGCAACCGGCTTTCGCTGATCCTGACGGACGTCAAGGGCTTCGTCTACTTTGCGGCCGTTCCGGCGCTCATGGCGGCGCTTGAGGACAGAGCGCGCGTACACACGCTGCAGAAGGCCATGATGTATGCGGCGGCGCTTCTGGCGGCGGGTGAGATTGCCCTGTTGGGCTTGTACCTGGCCACGCCGCAGTCCTATCTGTCGCTCAGCGAGTGGCTCAACGCGCGTCAGGTTTCGATGCTGGGCGTTATCACGCAGCGGATTCCCCGCCTGTTCATGAAGAGCAGCATGTACCTGGTTTGCGGATGTGCCTTCGCGGTGTATTTCCAGTCCCGTGAGGACAGACTGCGCATTCGATACCTGCTTGTGACGGGCGGTTGCTTGTTTGCGCTTCTGTTAACCTATACGCGCTCCATTTACCTAGGCGCGCTGGTGACCGCGGCGGTTTTATTGGTCTGCGTCGCCTGCGCCGTTGACCGGGCGCACCGGATTCGCATCGCGGAGCATGTGGGCGGAGGCGTCGCGATGCTGCTTGCGCTGGTGCTGATCTTCAGCCTGGCAGGGCACACGAATTACATGGGCTATGCGTTCTCGCGCATCTCCACAACCTTTGAGCAGCATGACGAGGAGCCGCCGGAGCCGCCGACCACGCCGGCTAGCCTCGAAAAACAGGAACAGGAAAACTATAACGCGCTCACGATGAATTCCGACGCGCTGAGGGATCAGACGCTCGCCGAGCTGAGGGAAAACATCCGGCGCTCGCCGGTGACCGGCCTCGGGCTGGGTGCGGCGGTCGCGGTGCGCGAGGACGGGCTGAACGAGTACTTTTATCTAGACCTGCTGTCGAAGACCGGCGTCATTGGACTGGCGCTCTATCTGCTGCCGCTTTTGCTGATGGCTATTCGACTGGTTCAGGCGCGCAAAAGCGAAGGCTTTGCGCAGTGTGCGGCGTGGTTTTCCGTGCTGCTGGGCTTCCTGGTGTTCTCATACTTTAATCCCTACATGAACGCTTCGCTGGGAATTCTGATGTACGGCTGCTGCCTTGCGGTTTTCTGGTGCGAGTTGAAACCGGTTTGACCCGAAAAAGTGCGGAAAGGGGAAGGACAGGCAAATGAAAGGCATTATTCTGGCAGGCGGGTCGGGCACGCGGCTGCACCCGCTCACAATGGTGGTCTCCAAGCAGCTGCTGCCGGTGTACGACAAGCCGATGATCTACTATCCGCTCTCGACGCTCATGCTGGCGGGCATACGGGACGTGCTGATTATCTCCACGCCCGAGGACACGCCGAGGTTTGAGCAGCTGCTGGGCAGCGGGGCGCAGTTCGGCGTGCGCCTGAGGTACGCCGTGCAGCCCGCGCCCGACGGACTGGCGCAGGCCTTTGTGATCGGCCGCGAGTTCATCGGCGACGACGCCTGCGCCATGGTGCTGGGCGACAACATCTTCTTCGGAAGCGGCCTGCGCAAAAAGCTGCTCGCGGCGGCGGCGCGCGCCCAGGCGGACAATCGCGCGACCGTGTTCGGCTATTACGTGCCTGACCCGGAGCGCTTCGGCGTGGTCGAGTTCGATGAAAAAGGGCGCGTGTGCTCCATTGAGGAAAAGCCGGCCGTGCCCAAGTCCAGCTACGCGGTGACCGGGCTGTACTTCTATCCCGCGGGGGTGGCGGCGATGGCCGATCAGGTCAGGCCGTCCGCGCGCGGCGAGCTGGAGATCACCTCGCTCAATCAGCTGTACCTGCACGAGGACAGGCTCTGCGTCGAGCTGCTGGGGCGCGGGTATACCTGGCTCGACACCGGTACCTTCGACAGCCTGATCGAGGCGGGCAACTTCGTGCGCATGGTGCAGACGCGACAGGGCATCGAAATTTCAGCGCCCGAGGAAATCGCCTACATCAACGGCTGGATCGAGCAGCAGCAGCTCCGCCGGAGCGCCGAAAAATACGCCAGGTCGCCCTACGGCAGGCATCTGCTGCGCGTCGCCGACGGCAAGATCTGCTACTAAGGAGACGCTGGGTCGGCAGGCAGGCTGAGCCTGCACCCACTTGCTACCGCGCATTCTGGCGACGAATTCGGGAACCATAAATTAGAGTTCCCGAATTCTCCGGTTTTCCGGGCGCTCCCGGAAAACTCCTGTCGGCACTGCCGACTCGGGCTGGCTGGGGGAGGCTCTTGAATAGCGCATAGCCTGACGATAGGATGCGCGGCAGCAAGTGGCCGTCGGCCCTGCCGACCGCTCCCCCAGACCCCCACCGAAGTTTGTCTGCTGCCGCCGGGCAGTGCCCGGTTCCACCTGCTAGCGCCGGCCACACGTACCCTTCGGCCATAGATTAGAGCCTCAGGGTACTCCGTGGTCAGAAGACTCGAGAAGACTACCCCATAACTTGCTGCCGCCGGATAGAATACGAATCCGGGAAGCATAGATTGAACCTCCCGGATTCTTCGCCGGTGAACCCCACCGCCTGCGCTGCAGGCACCTCCCCTTTCAGGGGAGGCACGGTTGGCGCGGTCAGGGCGTCCCTGAAAGGGGAGCTCAGCTTGTCAAAAAAGTTTTGACAAGCTGGTGGACGGGGAAGCACGCTCCCCCGCCACTGCCACCCTCACCAGTCTCCGCTAAAAA
>CAKUFB010000236.1 GCA_934647145.1 uncultured Clostridia bacterium | reverse complement strand
ATAGTCTGACGCATACCAGGTGGGGGTGCAAGTACTACATCGTGCTCTGTCCAGAGTATTGAAGGAAACATGATGCCAGATCATGTACATCTGCTACTAAGTATACCACCAAAGATGAGCGTGTCAAGCTTCATGGGGTATTTGAAGGGGAAAAGCGCATTGATGCTGTTCGACAAGCATGCAAATATGAAGTACAAGTTCGGGAACAGGCACTTCTGGTCGGAAGGGTGTGGGACTCAATGAGACAACGATAAAGAAATATATCGCGGATCAGGAGAAAAACGATATAGCGATGGACAAACTGCGCGTGCGCGAATATGAAGACCCTTTCAAGGGCAGCAAGTAGTACGCACGCCCTTTAAGGGACGGCAAAAGCGACAAAGGCAACAGGCTTGAACAAAGTGAAAGCCAGCGCCTTGAGACGCTGGCTGGTATCAATGGGCTTTTAACCCTAGTGCAAACCACCCGTTTTGGGAATAGACTTCTTTGCCGTTCGGCTTTACCGCAGGGAACATTCCCGGGCTGTGCATGACACGGAATGGATTCTGCGGCAGTAGGTGTAGCCTTGGGTTTAGCTGGTGCCACAGTTCGGCAAGGCCAAGGGCGGGATTGCGGCGGCGCAATCAGTGATGAGCTACAACTCCGCCTCCGTGTGTTGCTTGAGACGGCTGTGGAGACGCCGTACTTCATTCAGGATTGCCGAAAGGACACTTTGTTTGTCCAAAGCGTATTACCACCGCGCATACATGAAATTCGCTTATTTTTTTCAAATTCTTGACATATCAGAGGCACATGTGTTATTATATTTTTAAAGTTGAAAATAGCGCTGACTTCTCAGAGGTGACGCGTCATGCGCCGCATTCGTCACTTGTGATATTCTATGCAGCGAGGCTTGAAACTGCGTGATAGATAAAACGCGCACAAATGCGGTGATCCGGCGGGGCGAGATGCCGTGCCGCGAGAACGAGACGTTACCAGACGGTACAAAATGGCCTCAATGAAACGATTCAAACCGGAAGCGAAAGGAGCATCCAATCCCATGAATACACTTAAGAGGCAAGGCAGCGCCATCCTCTGGGTCATTCGAAAAAGTCCACTTGCGTCGTCATTTTATATCCTGCTGCAGATTGCGGCAGGTCTGGTTCCGGCGGTGCGCATTCTCGCCCTGGCGCGGATTGTGGATTCGCTGTCCCGCGGGGCGGAGCTTCGCGCGGCGGCGCTTCCGCTGGGCGCTCTGATGTTGACGCTGGCGTGGGACGTGGTCGTGCCTTCGTTCGCCTCCTTCCTCGAGCAGCGCATTCAGGCCGTCTCCGCCGCGGAGTTTCAGAAGGGCGTTCTGAGAAAGCAGGCGCGGCTGAAGGCCGAGGTTCTGGAAAACAAGGTGATGCGCGAGCGGATGGAGCGCCTTCAGAAGCAGGCGGACGACTCCATCGGGCTGATTTTCTACCGAATCATCAACCTTCTGCAGTCGCTGGTGGCGCTCGTGTCCCAGCTGACGATCTTCTGCGGCGTGCGCCTGTGGCTGGGCCCGGCGTTCCTGCTGGCGGGCGTTCCGGCCCTCTGGATTGCGTCGAAGGCGGGCAAGGTCGAATACGAGGAGAACAAAAAGGTCACGGAGCATCGGCGCGCGTATCGGATGCTGCACGACGTGCTGGTCAGCCGTGAAACCTCGCTGGAGCGCGGCCTTTTCGGCTATACGCAGAAGCTGGACGAGCAGTATAAAGACGAGTTTGAAAAGGCGCGGCGGTTTCAGCATGGTGTGCGCAAGAGGATGTTCGTTCGGATGAAGGTCACGGGCGTGCTGTGCGCCGTGGTCTCCTTTGTGCTGCTTGCGCTGCTGCTGAGCGTGTTCGCCGGGGGTGAGATGACTGTCGGCCTGTTCATTGCGCTGGCCTGCGCCGCGCTGAATCTGGTGGGGCTGCTGATGGGCTCGCTGCCGGAGCAGGCAAAGGATCTGTCCGCGTCGAACGCCTTTCTGACGGAGGCGGCGGAATTCACGGCGCTGCCGGAGCAGGAGGGCGCACAGGATGCGCCAAGGTTTGAAGAACTGCGCGAAATCGAGCTGCGCCACGTCTCCTTCGCCTATCCGGGGACGGGGAAAAAGGTGCTGGACGACGTGAGCATCCGTATGGAAAAGGGCAAACGCTGCGCGCTCATCGGCGTGAACGGCGCGGGCAAATCCACGCTGCTGAAGCTCATGATGCGTTACTACGACAATTACACCGGCGAAATCCTCATCAACGGACAGGACGTCCGCGAGCTGCCCTACGCCGTGATCAAGGGCTTTTTCGGCTATGTCTCCCAGGATAGCTATCACTACACCCTGACCGTGCGTGAAAACCTGTGCATGGGGGAGACCTTTAGCGACGACGCGCTGAGGCAGGCGCTTGAGCGGGTCGGGCTGGCGCAAAAGGTCGCTTCCATGCCGCAGGGGCTGGACACGCCGCTGGGAAAGCTGTCCGAGCAGGACGCGGATCTCTCCGGCGGCGAGTGGCAGCGGCTGAGCATCGCCCGCGCGCTGCTGCGCCCCTACGGCATGCTCCTGCTGGACGAGCCCTCCAGCGCGCTGGATCCGGTGGCGGAGCGAAACTTCCTGGACGAAATCGCCTCGGCCACGGCGGGGCGCAGCGTGCTCCTGATCAGTCACCGGCTGTCTCAGGCACGGAGCGCAGACCGCCTGTTCGTGCTGGACGGCGGCTGCATCTCCGAGCAGGGAACCTTCGACGAGCTGATGGCAAAGAATGGACTGTTCCACAGGATGTACGAAGAACAGAAAGCGTGGTATCAGGTATGAAGTCGTTCTGGAAAAACCTTACTTCGGCTCTGCGCCTGACCTGCGGCGTTGCGCCGGCCTATTTTTTGATGACGAATCTCTTCAACATTGCCCAGGGCGTGTGCATGGGACTGTACACCATCGCCATGGCGAACCTGCTGGACTGTGCCGAGGGCGGAGCGCTTGCCGCGCGCCTGCTGCTCCTCGCCGCCGCGGCCGCGGGGATTCAGGTGCTGCGCACCGTCTTCAACGGCGTGTTCAACTTCATGGCAGGCACGTTTTTCCAGTTTGCCGAGGTGAAGACCGTCTCGCTGATACACAACAAGATTTCCCGCCTGCCGGGCGAGCTGTTCGAGAAGGCGGACGTGCTGGACTGCGTGAAGCGTGCGGAGCGCGCCAGCGGCCACGTGCACAACTTCTCCTTCACGCTGACGATGATCTTCACGCTGTATATCCCTTATTTTCTGGTCGTGTCGCTGTACTATCTCACCATCGACGCGCGGCTCGTCTGGATCATGCTGTTCGTGTTCCTGCCCGTGGCGCTGTCGCAGCTGCTCAAGGCGAAGCTGATGCGGCAGGCCGGAAAGGAACAGGCGACCTTCCAGCGAAAAGCCGAGGCCTTCGCCGGTGCGTTCACGGAGCCGAGCGGTCTTTTCACCGTCCGCGCCTGCGGAGCCACCGACTTTATGATGCAAAAGGCTCAAAGAGCAGTGGACGACTCCTGCGCGGCGAAGGTTCGGATGGAGCGCCGGGCGGCGCGCAGCGAGTTTCTCCTCAACCAACTGACCATTCTGGGCTATCTCGGCGTATTCCTGCTGCTGGTCTTTGAGGTATCAACCGGCAGGATGGGGCTGGGCGTGTTCTCGGCGCTGTTTTCGTCGGTGCAGCAGCTGTTCAGCATGATGGAGGAGCTCATCAGCCGGAATCTGGGCAACGTCTCGCGCTCCTACGGCATGATCTCCATGATGCTCGACTTTC
Organism: uncultured Clostridia bacterium; assembly: GCA_934647145.1. Taxonomy (GTDB): domain Bacteria; phylum Bacillota; class Clostridia; order Christensenellales; family Aristaeellaceae; genus CAKUFI01. The sequence goes on along the minus strand of CAKUFB010000236.1, from coordinate 741 downwards.
TCGGCCTGCCCGAGAACGACGCGCGGGAAATGCCTGCGGAGGAGGTGCTGCGTGCGGAGTCAATTTCCTTTCATTATCCCGATTCCGACCGGGACGTGATCCGGAACCTCTCCCTGACCATTCGAAAGGGCGAGCACGTGGCCATCGTGGGCGAGAACGGCTCGGGCAAGTCGACGCTGCTGAAGCTGCTCTGCGGCCAGTACGCGCCGTCCTCGGGCAAAATTGAGAACGGCTTCCGTGCCCGGAGCGCGGTGTTCCAGAACTACGTCCGCTACAAGATGCCGCTGGAGCGGAACGTGCGAATCTCCGACCTCGACCGCGACGGCGGCGTGGAGAGCGCGCTGGCGCTGGCCGGCGTGGCGGTGGAGAAGGAGCGCTTCCCCGACGGGCTGGCGACCATGCTGTCCAGGGATTTCGGCGGCGCAGAGCTGTCCGGCGGCTACTGGCAGCGCATCGCCGTGGCCCGCGCCGTCTATCGCCCCTGCGACGTGATCTACCTCGACGAGGCCACCTCGGCGCTGGACGCGCTGGAGGAGGCGGCGATGTACCGGAAGTTTCAGCAGATCATGGCTGGCAGGACCGCCGTGCTCATCACCCATCGCCTGGCCATGGCCCGGCTGGCCGACCGCATTGTCGTGCTGTCCGGCGGCCGAATCGTGCAGGAGGGCGCCCACGAAGCCCTCGCCGCCGCGGAAGGCCCCTATCGCACCATGTGGACGGCCCAGAGCTCGAATCTGTAAA
>CAKUFB010000235.1 GCA_934647145.1 uncultured Clostridia bacterium | reverse complement strand
GGGGGGGGGGGGGGGGGGCCCCCCCCCCCCCCCGCCTCGGCCGCCTGCGGAAGCTTTGCTTCCGCAGGCGGCAAATCAACTAAACGCAGGCAGCGGCAGCGGCGCGTCGAGCAGCGCCAGGCAGCGCGGCATGTCAACGAACAACGCGGAGACGTCGCGCAGAGCATCCAGGCGCGCGCTGGCCAGCACGACGGGCATCACGCGCTGAGAAAGCGCATAGTCGAGCACCTGCATCGGCTGAGCGGTCATCAGCGGGATAGCGGCCGCGCAGTAGGCGTAGGTATCGCTGAGACTGCGGCGACTGAGCAGCACGCCGCGCTCGGCGAGTTTCCTGCGCAGGGTCTGCATGCGCTCCCGCACCTCGCCGGGAACCTCCTGCGTGGGGGCGAACAGCCTGCTCAGCGCGGCCAGGGACAGCGCGGCCTCGGGCGCGGGCAGCTGCGGCCGGTCAAGGCGCCACTCGGTCTCGGCCGGGGGAGTCTTCAGGCGAAGCGTCCAGGCGCGATCGAGCACCTTCTCGGTCAGCGGCAGGCCATAGCCCGCCTCGCACAGGGTCATGACCACGCGCAGCTCCTCGCCCAGCGGAATCGTTTCGCTCGGCGTGTGCAGTGCCTGAGGCGCGCCGGCCTCGCCCAGATTCAGCAGCTCGGCGGCGTAGTAGTCGATGGGCGCGCGGTTGGCCTCGTCCAGCTGCAGCAGCGTGGGGGTCTGGCCGTCGCGAAGGCGCAAAAGAGAGCGCAGCTCTCCCAGCCTGACCAGCGGCACGCCGGTCGGTGAAACCGCCTCGATCTCGTCGCCCAGGCGGCGAATGTCGGGCGATACGGCCATCTCGAAGAAGCGGCTGCCATCGCGAAGCCCCAGCGCCGCAGCCAGGGTGCGTCCAAAAAGCTCCCTGTCGCTGCTCTCGGGGCCGCTGAGCAGCAGGATACGTCCCTGCGCCAGGCACACCAGCAGGTTGACCGCCTCGTCGTTGGTCAGCGGAATGCCGGCCTGCTCGAAGCGCACGCGCAGGTCGCAGATCGCCTCGCCCGCGCTGGGGTCACAGGTTTTTGCCTTGGCCGGGCGGGTTTCCTGGCCGTACGCCAGGGCGGTCAGCATGTCGCGCGCGCGGCCTTCCAGCAGCTGATCGCTCAGCTTGCGGTCGAGCTGCTTGTTGACAAGACTGGTCAGCGCCGCGCCGGCCTGAGCGGCGGCCTCCTTCGCGCGCTGCGCCTCGGCCTGTGCTGTTTCCTGCTCGCCGCGCAGCCTTTCGATTTGTCCGTTGAGCGCGGCCAGTTCTTTTTTGCGGGTCTCCTCCAGCTCCCGCAGCAGCTCGCTCCGGGTATCCTGGCGGTTCTTTTTCAGCCTGTCGATGTCGCACAGCAGCTTCAGGCGGTCGGCCTCGAGCTGCGCCAGCTTTTCCTCTCCGATGCGCAGGGAACGCGCCTGAGAGGCGTTCTCGCCGCCGGTCAGACCCAGCAGCTTCTCCATGTCGCCCAGCTTCAGCAGCGCCTCTACCAGGCTCACGCGCGCCTCAGGCAGCTCCCAGACCGCGCGCACCGCGTCCATCGCCTGCTCAAGCGGGTTGCTCGCCGGCACGGACTGCGCGTCGCCGGGCACCGGATGGCCCAGCTGATCCACGCGGGAGCGCCGCCACATATCGTCCAGCACCTCCTTGATGCTGGGGCCGCGGCGGGGATTGAAGCCGCTCTGCTCGTCGGCCTCGCGCGCCCTGCCCGCGCGGGGAGCGGGCGTGGACTGCAGCCAGGGCTTAGCCTCTTCTTTCTTCTCGCGGGCGGGCTTCTCGGCGCGCTCCACGGGCCGCTCGACTCGCTCCGGTCTTTCACGCTCAGGCCGCTCGGCGCGCTCTGCGGGGCGCTCAGGACGCTCTGCGGGCCGCTCAGGGGCGGGAGCGGCGGCGGGGGCGGGCACGAGCTCCTCGCTGGCCTCGACCGCCTTGACGGGCTCCTGAGCCGCCTTCACGCCGAAGCGCGCCAGGTCGACCAGTATGCGCCGGGACGTGCGATCCTCGACCTCCACGTCGAACAGGCAGCCGGAGAGCGCCTCAATCGGCTGCTCGACCGGCACGGCGTTGTCGGACAGCAGCCTCGCGCCCATCTCCTGCATCTCCCAGCGGTACAGACCCACCAGCCGCCCATTCTGCGTCAGGGCGACGTAGGGCGTGCCTGGCCTGGGAATCAGCCGTTCGCCCGGCGCGCCCTCCGCCTCGATCACCTCGGCCAGGGTGGCGGGCGTCGTGGCGAAGACCACGTCGGAGTACATGATGTAGGCGTTGCGGTCGCCGATCTCGGCGGAGTGGTTTTTGTTCGGGCGGATCTTGTCGTTGTCGCCCGGGTGCGCCCTCAGGTCGAGCAGGCAGTAGCTGCCCAGCTCGCGCATGCGCGTCTTAAAGTGGCTCAGTTCGTTTTTGTCCGGCACGATCCGGATGTAGCCGTCGTCCTGATACGCTTCTCTCACGTTTTCCGCGCGGCTGAAGGTTTCGCCGTCGCGGATAACCAGCGGACGAACCCTGAAATAAAACTTTTGCGGGTTGTCCTCCTGTAGAAAGCCGATGGTGAGCTTTCCCGGTAAAATCATTTCTGTTCCTCCCAACATTTTTGCGGCGCAGACCGCTGTTCTCCTTTAACTCTCTAATTATAATCAAGTTTCGGCGTTTCGTCAAGTCGAAAATCAACATCTCGATAAAAAAATCTTTACACCTGCCCGAAAAAGGTCTTTTTCGCGCAAAAAGCCGGCGATTCGATGCTGAACCGCCGGAAAACGCGTGTAGTTTGTCGAAAAAAGATTACTTTTTGTGATACAGCTTCTTGGTCTGATACTTGGCCTCGCAGGTCAGGTTTACGCCCAGCTTGCGGAAGGTCGCGTCGTCCACGCTGGAGAGGATGACCGTGGAGTGCGCCTCGCAGCCGCGCAGCTTCTCCAGCTGCTGCATGGCCCGCTCGGCCACGGGCGAGGACACCGCGCAGATGGACAGCGCCACCAGGATCTCGTCGGTGTGCAGGCGGGGATTGTGGTTGCCCAGATGGTGGATCTTGAGATCCTGGATGGGCTCGATGATGCTGGGCGAGAGCAGATCCAGCTCATCGTCGATGCCGCCCAGCGCCTTGAGCGCGTTGAGCAGGAGCGCGGAGGAAGCGCCCAGCAGGCGGCTGTTCTTGCCGGTGACGATCCGGCCGTCGGGCAGCTCGAGCGCGGCGGCGGGGCCCTGCGTGCGCTCCTCGACCGCCTTGGCCGCGGCCACGACCGGGCGCATCCGGGTGGTGATGCCCGACTGGTTCATGAGCAGCTCGATCTTGCGCAGCGCGCTCTCCTCAAACACGCCGCTGAGCACGCCGCATTTGGTGTGGTAATACCGGCGGATGATCTCCTGGAACGAGGCCTCGCGGCAGGCGCCGTCGTCAATGATGCAGTAGCCGGCCATGTTCACGCCCATGTCGGTGGGCGATTTGTAGGGTGAAGCGCCCTGAATCCGCTCGAACATCGCGTTGAGGACGGGGAAGATCTCCACGTCGCGGTTGTAGTTGACCGTGGTCTTGCCATAGGCCTCCAGGTGCCACGGGTCGATCATGTTCACGTCGTTGAGGTCGGCGGTCGCGGCCTCGTAGGCCAGGTTCACCGGGTGCTTCAGCGGCAGGTTCCAGATCGGGAAGGTCTCGAACTTGGCGTAGCCCGCCTTCACGCCGCGCTTGTTCTCGTGGTACAGCTGCGACAGGCAGGTGGCCATCTTGCCGCTGCCCGGGCCGGGTGCGGTCACCACCACCAGCTCGCGCGAGGTCTTCACGTAGTCGTTGCGGCCGTAGCCCTCGTCGCTGACGATCAGCTGCACGTTGGTCGGATACCCCTCGATCGGGTAATGGCGATAGGTCTTCACGCCCAGGTGCTCCAGCTGCTTCATGAACGCGTCGGCGGCGGGCTGACCCTGATACTGCGTCACCACCACGCTGCCCACGTACAGCTCCACCCCGCGGAACGCGTCGATCAGCCGCAGCACCTCCGAGTCATACGTGATGCCGATGTCGCCGCGCACCTTGTTCGTCTCGATCGCGTCCGCGTTGACCGTGATCACGATCTCCGCCTTGTCCTTCAGCTGAAGCAGCATCGACAGCTTGCTGTCCGGCTTGAAGCCCGGCAGCACCCGCGAGGCGTGGTGGTCGTCAAACAGCTTTCCGCCAAACTCCAGGTACAGCTTCCCGCCAAACTGCTCGATCCGCTTCGCAATCTGCTCGGACTGCATGCTGATGTACTTCTCGTTGTCAAATCCAATCCGCACGGCCTGTTCCTCCTCAGTCCTCGTCCTTCGTTCCGCTCTACACGCACAAAGGGGCGCCGCACACTCGCGGCTTACCCCAAAAATCACTTAGTATATATTATGCCCCTATTCCCTCGCTCTGTCAACACCTGTTTCGTTACCACTCGCGCCGCAGAGAAAAGTGGACGGGGAAGCAAGCTCCCCCGCCACTGCCACCCTCTCCAGTTTTTGCTGAAATCTAAGAGATTTCCGGGCGCA
>CAKUFB010000234.1 GCA_934647145.1 uncultured Clostridia bacterium | reverse complement strand
GTACACGCCGCTGGGCGCGATTGAAAGTTCGAGAGGGCTGCGGCCCTCTCGAGCTCTCCGGGAGGGGGCGAAAGTCTGAGCGCCGCACGCTGAACGCATGCGGCGTTTTTTTCGGAAGGTTTCCCGATCGAAAATGATAAATCGACTCTTTCTGCTATTGTATGAAGCGGCCCGTTTCGGTATGCTGAATGCAGGTTGATGAAGGAGTGATCGCGATGTTCGGAGCTTTCTGGAGGAACCGTGAGGTTCTGGAGGAGCAGTACCGTACCGATTGGTGGAATTCTGAAAGCGGGCTTGCGCCGGAGGCGCTGGAGCGGCGCTGCGAACAGCTCGGCGACGAGCTGCTGCGGGCGGGCGTCCCGCTGCCCGTCGTCAAGGCCAGGCTGTTTGAAACGATACTGCGCGAGGCGCAGATCGGCGTGGTTCCCGCGGAGCTTTTTCAGGATCACCTGCGCCACGGCTTTGTACTGCAGCACATTCGCGGCCGGTGGCAGCGGCGCGTGATGGACGGCGCGCTGGCCGACGTGAGCCGGGAAGCGAACCGGCTGGCCGGGGCGTGCGTCATGACGCCCCAGTGCGATTTCGGGCACACCGTTCCCGACTGGAACGACGTGCTTGCGCTGGGCTTTCCCGGCCTTTTGCGGCGCGTGACGGCCGCGAGGGAAGTGCTTGAAGGGCAGGGAGGGCTGTCCCCCGAGCAGGCCGCTTTCTTTGAAGCCTGCGAGACGGCCTGCCGCGCCGCCATACAGTATGTCGCCCGCCTGGAGGCCGAATGCCGCCGCGCAGCGTATCAGACGGAATGCCCGGAGGATCGCCGGCGGCTTCTGGGCTGTGCGGAGGTGCTTCACGCCCTGACACAGCGCGCCCCCGAAACGCTGCACGAGGCGCTGCAGCTGAGCTACCTGTTCCATATCCTTCAGGAGGAGGTGGAGGGCGAGCGTCTGCGCTCCCTTGGCGGCGTGGATCGCCTGTACAATCGCTTTTTGCAGGCCGATCTGGCGGCCGGCCGCCTGACGCGCGAACAGGCCTGCGAGCTGCTGCAGGACTTTTTCCAGAAGTTCCACGCGCTGACCGGCGATACCTTCTATGGCGAGCCCTTCTATATCGGAGGGGTTCTGCCGGGCGATCGGAGCGCTGTAAACGACATGACCTGGCTGATTCTGGACGCCTACGATTCGCTGCGGGTGGCCAATCCCAAGATCCACGTGCGCCTGCATCCGAGCAACCCGCCGGAGCTGCTCACGCGGGTGTGCGACTGCATCCGCCGCGGCAACACCAGCTTCGTGTTCATCAATGACGAATGCGCCATCCCCATGATGCGGAAGGTGGGGTGTACGGCCGACGAGGCGCGCGAATACGTGCCGATCGGCTGCTATGAGCCCGGCATACTGGGACGCGAGGTCGCCTGCACGGGAAACGGCGGCATTGTGATGCCCAAGGCGCTGGAGCTGGCCCTGCACAACGGCGTCGATCCCGTCAGCGGCATGGCCTTTGGCCCCCGGACGGGGGAGCCTTCCGCCTTCGCCAGCTTTGATTCGCTGATGGAGGCCGTGTGGGAACAGCTTCGCCATATGGCGGATCGCTTTGTGGAAATCGTCTCCGCCTTCGAAAGGCACTATCTGCAGATCAACCCGTCTCCGCTCTTTTCCTCGACCCTGATCGAATGCGTGCAGAGCGGCCGGGACGCCTATGCCGGCGGCGCCAAGTACAACAACAGCTCGCTTTATGCCTACAGCAACGCCACGCTCGCGGACTCGCTGGCGATGATCAGCAGGCTGGTTTATGAAGAGAAGCGCATGACGCTGACCGAGCTGACGGATATACTGGATCGCAACTGGGAGGGGCAGGAGCTGCTGCGTCAGAAAATCCTGCACGACCCGGATAAATGGGGAAACGACCGCGAGCTGCCCGACCGGATCTGCGTGACGCTCTGCGAACGGCTGGGGCGGTACGTCAACGCCCTGCCCAACGCCCGGGGCGGCAGGTTCAAAACAGCGCTGTTTACCATCGACTTCAACTATCCCCTGGGGAAGGGCGTGGGCGCGACGGCGGACGGGCGGCTTTCCGGCGCGCCGCTTTCGCGCAACATCGGCGCGGTCTCCGGGATGGATCGTCAGGGCATCACGGCGCTGATGCGCTCCTGCGCCAAGCTGGATCAGACGCTGTTTCCCACGGGAAATGTGCTTGACTTCATGCTGCACCCCACCGCCGTAGCCGGCGAAAGCGGCCTGGCCGCCTTCTGCGGCCTGGTTCGAAGCTACTTTGCCATGGGCGGCTTCGCCCTGCACGGCAATATCTTTGACGCCGCCGTGCTCCGGGCCGCGCAGCGCGAGCCGCAGAAGTATAAAAACCTTCAGGTGCGCGTCTGCGGCTGGAACGTGTACTTCGTCAATCTGAACAAACAGGAGCAGGATGAGTTTATCGCCCGCGCCGAAAACGCGCAGGCCTGCTGAACAGAGGAGGAATCGCGCCGTGAATGATTCGATGACCGCGCGCCTGATGGATGTCAAGCGCTTCGCCGTACACGACGGCCCCGGCATTCGCACCACGCTCTTTTTGAAGGGCTGTTCGCTGCGATGCGTCTGGTGCCATAATCCCGAGGGCATTTCCGCCGCTCCGCAGCTGGCGTATTATGCGCACAAGTGTATATCCTGCGGCGAATGCGCAGCCGTCTGCCCTCAGGGCGCGCACTCGCTGACAAACGGTCAGCACCGGTTTGAGCGCGCGCGCTGCCGGGCCTGCGGCCAATGCGTGCCGGGGTGCCTGGGAGAAGCGCTCCAGCTGTTCGGACGCTCGATCACCGTGGAGGAGGCGGTCGGCATGGCGCTGGAGGATCGGGTTTTCTATGAGCAGTCGGGCGGCGGCGTCACGCTTTCCGGCGGCGAGCCCCTGCTGCAGGCCGATTTCTGCGCCGCGCTTGCCGAAAAACTGCGTGCAGAGCACATCGCCACCGCGATCGATACCTGCGGCTGCGTTCCCTGGGACGCGTTTGAAAAGCTGCTTCCGCTGGCCGAGATTTTCCTGTTTGACGTCAAGCAGATCGATCCGGACGCGCACAAAAGGCTGACCGGGCAGGACAATCGCCTGATCCTGGAGAATCTGCGCCGGCTGTCGTCAACGGGCGCAAGAATCGAGATTCGCATGCCGCTGGTTCCGGGCGCGAACGACGACGAGGCCACGCTTCAGGGGATTGGCCGGTTCCTTCAGCCGCTGAGCATTGAAAAAATGCGCGTGCTGCCCTATCACTCCATGGCTCGATCCAAGTACGCCGCGCTGGGCCTGCGCGATACCATGCCGGACGTGCCCTCGCCGGACGACGCCGCGATTGAACGCGCCGTCCGCATACTGCAGTCTTACCATGTGCCCGCCGTTTCCGGAAAAGCGTAGGCGCGCCCAGCCGTCCATTGCTGCCGCCGGTTCCATGTAGGGCCGGCGGTTCGCCGATCACGCCGCCCTGCGCGTCATAGAAGAAGCGCAGGTTATGCGCTCCGCTGCTCAGATGCACCAGACGCTTTCCGCTCATCGTGTGGTTCGCCGCGGTGGTCGTTCCATTCTCCGTCACCAGCTTCTGCGTCCGCAGACCGTTGTGGTCGCAGTCACGGAAAAGAAAGCGCATAAAACCGTCACAAATAAAGCGATATGCCCCCTCTATGCTGACAATGCGCTCTGCATCGTCACTTATAGAAGGAGCATATCATGGGACATAGTTTCCTAATGATTCAACCGGCTACGTATATACAGGAATATCAACAGCAAGGCGCTTCCCAAAATGAGGAGAGACAAAACGGCACCGTATAACCGGGACACCCATGTCATTATCCGTCTCAAATACCTGAAGCCATTCCGATAGGAGGAATCTCGGGGTATGTGCCACACTTTTTCCGTGAAGAGATCAGGAATATAGCGTCCTCTGTCGGATACACGATAGAGAATAAACGCTGCAGCCGGCGCCCAAAAGCGTGATTCGGGAAAAGCGATGCCTTGCTGCAGGAATGACCGCGCAATGTCAATGAGCGTGATTGCCGTAAAATACGTCAAAAGGATATATGCAGCTGTCAGGCAAAATGCCGTCATGCAAGCACCTGCGAAGGCGCAACGCGCTTTCCCTTTTCTACTGTTCATCTCATCACTAAGTTCCATTCTTATGATAGCTTTTTAAAAGATGGTGCGCTCTTTTCAAGCCGGCAGCCCCATCAATACCTCACATCGTCAGCCGCCGACGCGTATCGTCCGGGAAAGAACGCCGTCCAGCGCGGCGCCGTGCGCAATCACGAGAACCGTCCGGCCGTCGCTTTCCAGGCACTGCCGGAGGAAGTCAACGCTCTGCGCGTCGAGGTGATTGGTGGGCTCGTCCAGGATCAGCACGTCGCTGTCGCGGAGCAGCGCGCGCAGGATCGAGAGCTTCTGCTTTTCGCCGCCGGAAAGCTCCGCGTTCATCGAGATAGGCTTGTCCGCGAGATGCTGGATGGAAAAGCCGCGCATCAGCTCGTCCACCCTTTCGCGGGGCAGCGAATCATTGCC
>CAKUFB010000233.1 GCA_934647145.1 uncultured Clostridia bacterium | reverse complement strand
ATCTGAGGCTTGAGCCAGGGGCCCTTGTCGAAGCTCAGGTTGGGCTGCATGCGGGCGCGGCGCTCGGTGCGGAAGGCCTCGTCCTCCATGCGCTCAAGCGCCTTGGGCCAGTATAAGCTCTGCGAGACCAGCCGGCCCTGGCCGTCGGTCAGCGCGGCCTGAATGAAGAAGAAGCGCTCGCGGAAGCTCTCGGGGATGTGGAACGAAGGCAGCTCGTAAACCGTCTGATAGGTATCATCCTTCAGCGACACGCCCTGCGCGCGCTCCCAGGCAACGGAAAGGTCGGGGTTCAGCACGCGCACGGTCAGCGTATGCGCCTCGTCCGAAATGAAGTTCGCGTTGATGACGCGCACGGTCAGCGGCACGTCCTCGCCGACCGCCCAGGTCAGCTGCGGCAGGGACACCATCGCCATGAGCGGCTGATAGGCCTGCTTGAGGTAATAGAAGGGCGCGATCGGGTCGCCCAGGCCGTCCATGAGCTGTATGCCCACGGCGACCGACGGACGGCGGTACACCCAGGGCATCAGGCCGACGGTGACCGGGTAGTTTTCGCGCATCGCCTGGATCATGATCTCGTAGAACTCGCAGGAGGCGATCTGCGTGGCCTCGACCAGATCCTCGAGCGAAATGCCGTTGACGTCGTTGATGGCCGAGGCGCGGCTCATCATGCGCGGGATGCGCTCGGGCACGAACTCGCAGAAGTGGTTGCGCAGCTCGGGATTCTTCTCCTCAAACTCGCTGGTGAAGATGTTCGAGAGCGGGCGGTTGAATTCCTCGGGCGAAATCTGCTGGCGCAGCGACTTGTAGCAGGGGAAGGAGTGGATGCCGCTCTCGCCCACGAACGGCAGGTTGGTGAACAGGTGCCTGTACCAGGTGGGCTCCATGTCGTTGTAGATGTGGGTGCTGCCGCGGTCGGGCGTGGTGCGCATGAAGATGCGGGTGGGGTCGAGATCCTCGGCCAGCTCCTCCATGACCGCCATCGAGGCCAGGTTCTCGTTGGAATAGGGGTTGAACTCGTTGCCGCCGCAGTGTACGACCAGCGAGGGGTGCTTGCGGATGCGGTACAGGGTCATGGCCTCCTGGTTCAGAAGCACGGTGTGATCCCAGTTGCTGGTCTCGTTGTTGGCCGGGAACGCGTCCTGCCAGACCATCAGACCCAGCTCGTCGCACAGGTTATAGAAGGTCTCGGTTTCCTGTATGCCGCCGCCGTTCCAGATGCGAACCAGCTGCACGCCTGCGTCCCTTGCGCGCTCCAGCGACCAGCGGTATTCCTCGGGATCGAGCTTGAGCAGGAACTCGACCGGCATCCAGTTCACGCCGGTCAGGAAGATTCTCTTGCCGTTGACCACGAGCTGGAACCTGTCCCAGCGGGCGCGGAGCTTCTCACCGGCGGAGAAGGTCTGCTCGACGGTGCGCACGCCGAAGGGCAGGGTGTGCGCGTCCAGCACATGTCCAGCCTCGTCGATCAGCGTGACCTGCGCGTCGTAGAGGTTGGGCTCGCCCAGGCCGTTGATCTGCCAGAGCTTATAGCTGCTCAGCGTGATCGTGCGCTGATAGTGGTGGCACTCGAAGTACTTCTTTTCGATGCCGGTCGAGGGCCAGTCGAGCGGGGAGAAGGGCTCCCTTTCGTCGTAGATGACCTCGCCGGTTTTGCGGTCGGTCAGCTTCAGGCGAATGTCGAACACGCGCGGCTTCTTCTGCCGGGGCGTGCCCGCCGCGAAGCAGAAGGCCATGGAGTTCCAGCCGGCGTGGCTGTCGCCCAGCATGCAGGCCAGCTCGTCCACGTCCGGGTCGGACAGCTCGACCTCGAAGTGTACCGTCGCCTGGCCGTCCTCGATCTTCTCGGTGGCCAGATACGGGCGGCTCAGGTGATACTCGGGCAGAAACTCGATGCGCACGCCGCCCCACAGGCCGATGACGATGAAGTCGCCGGGGGTCGATCCCTTGTCGCGCGCCAGGTTCCAGGGGATGATCGGGTAGTTGATCACGCTCAGATCCCTGTTGTGCGGATTCCAGGTACCCTCCTCATAGCCGTAGTCGCACGCCCTGATCTCGACGACCAGCTGGTTTTCCGCGCCGTAGTTCAGCCTGTCCGCAATGTCGACGACCGGGCCGCCGAACATGCCCTCGTGCGTGCCCAGCTCCTCGCCGTTGAGGAAGACGCGCGTGTAGTACGCCGCGCCCTCAAAGCACAAAAAGGCGTGGGCGGCGCGCAGGGACTCGTCCACGGTGAAGGCCTTGCGGTAGTACCAGATCTTCTGGTCCACCCAGGCGTACTGCTTGGAGTTGTTCTTTTCGTGGGGATGCGGGGTCACGCCCGCCTCGTACAGGCTCCAGTAGACCGAATTCGGGATGGAGGTGGTCATGTTCCAGGAAATCAGGCCGGGCGCGGTTTCCTGATCGGTATAGGTAAAGTCCCACTTTCCGTTCAGACTCAGGTGCGCGCTGCCCTCGCGCGGGTCGATATAGTAGGGCTGAGAGAGGTTCATGCGCTCATTCCTTTCATATGCGGTCTGCGCCGCGTATTGTGTCAGGTACAGTATAACGCGTCGAGAGAAACGTTTCTACTTACCGACTGTAAATTGGAGTTGACGCGCGTGTAAACAGGCAAATTGGGACGGTGAGATAACATGGGAATCCGGTAAAGAATCCATGAACGAGATGGACGCAGGGGCGCGTATGTGGTATAGTGTATACAGTGAGAACCGAAAGGTGGTTGATTGAAATGAAAAAGCTACTTTGTCTGCTGCTGGCTCTCGCGCTGCTGATGAGCGGCGCGCTGGCGGAAGGAGATACGCAAACGGTCGACCTGTCCTCGTACCTGATCGTGCTGCACACGAACGATCTGGCGGGCGACCCGCAGGCCGGACTGGGCCTGTCGAAGGTCAGCCTGGTCAAGGCGCGCTTTGAGCAGGCCGGGGCGAAGGTGCTGCTGCTGGACGCGGGCAACTGGCTGAGCGGCAGCGAGGGCTCCTGGCTGGATCGGGGCGAGGGCATGACCGCGCTGATGCGGGACGCGGGCTACGCGGCGGCGAACGTGGGCGCGGGCGAGTACTCCTGCGGCCTGGCAAGGCTGCGCGAGCTGAAGCTGACGGCGGGGGAAATGCGCCTGCCGGGCGACAGCGTGCAGACCGGGGGCGACGCGCCTGAAAAGGGCGTGGTGCTTACGGACGTGGCCGGGCTCAAGGTCGGCCTGTTCGCGGTGACCGGGCAGGGCGCGGCCGAGGGCTGTACGTTTAGCGACCCGCTGACCACGGCGCAGGCGTGCGCGCTGGCGCTGGAGGAGCAGGGGTGCGACCTGATCGTGGGCCTGTGCGCCGCGGACGACGAAACGGCCCGGCAGATCGCCGCGCAGACCGACGGAATCGACCTGCTGCTGTGCGCGGGCGGCGAGGCCTTTCAGGGCGGCGAGTGGAGCGAGAGCGGCACGCTGATCTGTCAGGCCGGCAAGGCACTGAGCACGATCGGCTGCGTCGCCATCGACTCGCAGGGCAACGCGACCGCCATGACGCTGGACGCGAGCTACTTCGACGAGGGCGCGACCGACGCGGACTTCGACGCGAAGGTGAGCGAGGCGCTGGCCGCGCAGCAGGCGAAAAAGGCCGAGGTCATCGCGACCGTGCCCGCCGCGCTGAGCGGGGAGAACTCCGACGCGGCGCAGACGGCGCTGGGCACCTGGGCGGCCGACGCGGTGAAGGCGCAGACCGGCGCAGACGCGGCGCTGCTGAGCGGTGTGAGCGTCGGCGCACAGATTCCCGCGGGCGAGGCGACCCGGCAGACGATCCTCGACGCCTTCCCGGGCGAAACCGGACTGGTTCGCGCCACGCTGACCGGCGCGCAGCTCAAGGCGCTGCTCGAGCAGGCGGTCGCGGCGTATCCCGAAAAGAGCGAGCGCTTTTTGCAGGTGTCCGGGCTGACATTCTCGATTGACCCGGCGCAGCAGGCCGGAAGCCGCGTGCATGACGTGAAGGTGAACGGCGCGGCGCTGGACGTAAACGCGCAGTATACGGTCGTCTGCACGGTCGACGCGGCCATCGAGGGCGCGCAGGACTGCGGCGTGCTGTCCTGGACGCTGTGCGACGCGCTGATAAGCGGCGCGGCGCAGTTCACCGGCGAGCCGATGGAGGCGCGCGTCAACGAGGCGGCGCTGCCCACGGTTGAGCCGACCGCCGAGCCCGCGGCGACCGACCAGCCGAACAACTGAGCAAGGAAAGCAAAAAACAAGCCGCACCTCTGGCGTGAAGTCAGGGGTGCGCGCTTCGTCCAGGTTCGGCTGGTACAGGCGAAAACTGCGGGACGGTTCCCGGGCTGCCGCTGGCAGGGTTGTTCACGTCGTGCGTGGCGGTGACGAAGGGAAGGCCGTCCGCGCGCAGGCAGAGGGCGCAGGCGCGCTCTCGGGCATGCCGTTTCTCCATAGAAAAACTCCCCGTCCGAAGACGGGGAGCCAGACTGTCGAAAAACCCCCGGAGAGCTCGAGAGGGTCGCAACCCTCTCGAACTTTCAATCGTGCCCAGCGGCGTGT
>CAKUFB010000232.1 GCA_934647145.1 uncultured Clostridia bacterium | reverse complement strand
GATTGGGCAGATGAATCACAATTACAATTTTAAGAAAGAAGGTGAAACCCATGAACAATCGTATTGCTGCGGACGCGGCGACTTGGGCGCTTTCAAAGGTCGGCTGCCCGTACAGTCAGGAGAAGCGGAATCAGGACGGCGTCTTTGATTGCTCATCGCTGGTTGCGCGCGCCTATGCGGCGCAGGGAAAGCGCTGGCGGTACGGCGGAAGCGTTCCGCGCAGCAATCAGGAGGTTTATGATGACGATTTCGAGCTGATTTGGCCGGAGAAGTATTCGGAGATTGGCAAGAAATTCGGCGGCGCGGACGTGCTCGAACGCGCGGATCAGCCCGGCGATCTTCAGTTTCTCTGCACGGATTCCGGCACAAGCCGTTCGAACCGAATCACCCATGTGGCAATGGTCGTGGACGCAAAGAACATCGTCCACGCCCGAGGAAAGGCATACGGCGTGTGCACAAATCGCCTGACGCAGTACGCCGGAAAGGTCTGCGCGGTCGCGCGATTCAATCCGGAGGGAAATCTTCGCGCGGGCATGAAGGGCTGGCGAACGCTGGCCTTGCAGCAGAAGCTGAACGCGCTGGGCGCAAGTCTGGAAACGGACGGCGAGTATGGCAATACGACCGCCGGCGCGGTGAAAGCCTTTCAGCACGCGCGGAATCTTCCGGCTACGGGAGAAGCGGATCGGGCAACGCTGGAAGCGCTGGGCCTGATTGCAGCTGATTCCGGCGAGACGGAAAACGTCGTTCGCATCACCGGCGACACGGTGAACGTGCGGCGCGGCCCCGGAACGGAGTATGAATCCATTGCCATCGCCCGAAAGGACGATACATTCCCTGCGGTTGCCGCGGATGGTTGGCAGCCCGTTCTTCTCGGCGGAGAAATCCGCTGGGTCAGCATGAAATACGCGAGTCTCGAGCCCGCGAAATGAAAGGAGATTTTCAATGAACCGACTGTACATTGACGGCATGATTGCCGGCGAACCCGTTTTCAAAATGGAGCCCGGCGAGGTTCCGCACCTGACGTTCCGCTTGGGCGTTCGTCACAAAACCCGCTCCGGTGAGACGCGCTTTGAATACTACCGCGTCAGCGCGTGGCATAAGACGGCGCTCTGGGCGCAGGACAAGCTCCGGCGCGGTCAGCTCGTCAGCGTGGCGGGATACCTTACGCAGCGGACGGTGCAGCGCGCGGAAGAAACGCTGCACAGTGCGGAGATCGTCGCGGAGCAGTTCCGGGCGCTGGAGCCGCTGGGGAAGGCGAAGGATGCGCATGTACAGGAGAATGCTTCCGCGGACGGCACGGCGTAAGAGACGGAAAATCCGCAAAGGGGGTGGTTCCCATGATCTAGGGTTCCAAATCCAACGGAAAGGAGAGCTTCTCATGGAAGAAAGCATCAGCAAAATCCTCGAGCTGGGCATCAGCCAGGGCATCTGGGCGGCTTTGTACATCTATCTGTTTTTCCGGATGTTGAAGGAAAACAAGGAGCGCGAAAACCGATACCAGGAAACCATTGACCGGCTGAGCAGCAACATCGAGGGCGGGATCGAAAAGATCCAGAACAAGCTGGACAGCATGTCGAACGGCAGCTGATTCCGGCAAGGCCGGCGGACGCCGGTTTACTCACTCGACTTACTTACCCGACTGTCTTCATTAATAATCCCCTGCGGAAAGGATCCGCAAACAACACCGGGGCACAGCCCCGACAACAATCAAGAAAAGGAGAAAAAACATGGAAAACAAGATTTCTGACGTTCTGCGAAAGCAGGACGAGAACGAACGCCTGAACGAAATGTTTGCCAACGCCGTGGGCAGTGAAGACGCTGCCCTGCGCGAAGAGCACATCAAAGTTTTCAATCTGGGCGGCAACCGCCATCAGGCGGTCATTTACCCCGAACCTGTCCATTTCCGCGATCCGAAGACCGGCAAATGGCAGGACATCGACAACACGCTGGAGGAGACGATCACGGCCATTGGCCGCCGAATACTCCGCAACCACGCGAGCCGCGTGCGGATGGAGTTCCCCGTTCGCATGGACGGCGGCAGCATGGCGTCCCTGACCGCCGACGGCAGAACCTTTGCCTGGCGCTTTGAGCAGGAACCGCAGCCCGTCCTCGCGGCGGTGCGCACCGGCCTTCAGCTGAAGAAGGAGCGACTGGCCCGACTGGCGCAGTCCCTGCCCCGGTTCGCCGGGCGCACGCTGGAGAGCCTCGAGGCCGCAGATCTGTCCGCCGAGCTGGAAAGTCCGCAGGAGCGACGCGCGGCACTGCCCTGCCTGAGGGCCGAAAACACCTACGAGGGCGCGCTGCCCGGCGTGTCCGTTCGATACACTGTGAACGGCGAGGCCCTGAAGGAGGACATCATTCTGGAAAACGCCGAGGCGCTGCATCTCGCGGCCCTTCGCCTGCCGCAGGAGTACGACTACGAGGTCACGGCGCGGCGCGAGCTGCTGGTGAAGGATCAGACGACGGGCAAGGCGCTTTTCCGCATGGACGCGCCGCTGGTTTACGACGCGGAGGGCGCGGCGACGCTTGCCGCCGTGACACTGGAAGAGGCGGAGGACGGCGTGATTCTGCGCTATTCGCTCTCCGAAGCGTTCCTGTCCGAGGCCACCTTCCCTGTGACCATCGACCCGGTGGTGCGCACGGCGACGACCGACGCGGCGGTGGCGGACACGTACATCTGGGAGAAGAACCCGGACACCAACTACGGCGACGTGTACCTCATGCGCTGCGGCCACGGCGAGGGCGGCGAGAGCATCGCGCTGGTTCGATTTAAGCAGCTGATTGCCCTGCGCGCCTCCGACACCGTGATTTCTGCGCAGCTGCGTATGCACGAGCAGAGCTTCGGCAGCGACAGCGAGTACATGGGCTGCTACCCCATCAAGACCGCCTGGAGCGAGACCGGCGCGACCTGGAACAGCATGACCCCCGGCAATACCGACCACATTTCGGACGACATGCTCTCCTACGTGACCGGCACGACCGGCGACCGCTATTTCGACATCACCGAGCTGTACCGCGGCTGGTACCAGAAGGACGCGAACGGGAGCAGCCGAAACTTCGGCGTGGCCATCCGCTGCTCGGCCAGTGTGACCTCAGGCAACCGCTACGTCGAGTGGACCGCGTCCCGAAACAGCGCGGGCGGCACGCCCTGTCTGGTGGTCGACTACCTGTCCCACGCGGGCCGACAGGACTGGTGGCAGTACGAATCGCAGAGCTGCGGCCGTGCGGGCAGCGCATATGTCGATCTGTTCAACGGCAACCTGGTCTATGAGCACGCGGACGGCGCGACGACCGGTTCACGCCTGCCCGTCGCCTTTACGCACGTGTACAACAGCTGCCTGTCCGAGAGCAACCCGGTCTCCTGCGGCAACGGCTGGCGCACGAGTATGCACCAGCAGGTCAGCAGGCAGACCATTGGTTCCGCCAGCTACTACGTCTGGCTGGACGGCGGTGCGACCGAGCACTACTTCAAGATCAGCGGTTCTCAGCCCTATCAGGACGAGGAGGGCATGAACCTGTCCCTGACGACCGGAAACAGTCAGCTGACCATTACCGACCGGGGCGACACGCGGATGATTTTCCCGCTGCCCGCCGATTCCGCCTGGCAAAACCTGACACAGATCGTGGATTCCTGCGGCAACATGGCCGACCTGACCTATACGGGCGGCAAGCTGACCGCGGTCAACGATGGCTCCGGCCACAACTGCACGCTCAGCTACAACAGCGCCGGTCTGCTGGAAGAAATGCAGATCGCGGGCAGCCCCAGGGTCAGCTTCACCTACAGCGGAAGCAACCTGATCCGTATTTCCTATTCGGACGCAACCTCCGGCGGCACGGCGTTCACCTATGAATCCAACATGCTCACCGGCGTGCAGAATCTGGACGGCCGGAAGCTCACCATCGGGTACGAGGCGGCCGGCTCCTACGACAGCGCCGCCATCGACAACTACGCCGCGCAGATTCGCCGCGTGACCTCGCTGGAAAAGACCGCCGGTTCGCTGAAGGGCGCAAAGCAGCTGTTTGCGTACCGTCCGGGTGCCACGAAGGTCACCGCCGTGACCGGAATCTCCGGCGACGCGGGCAAGGCGCTGACCTACGTCTTCAACCAGGCGGGCAACGTCACCTGCGTGTACGACGAGCTGGGCTACGCGCGCAGCAGCGCCTTTTCCAAGTCCGTGGCCAACCAGCAGACTGCCGCGTCCGCCCTTCGCCGCGCGGTGATGAACCGCCTGAGCGGGCTGGACTTTGCCTCCGGATGGACGCTATATAAAGGAAGCAACTCCGATACTTCGGCGCAGGACACGACTGCCCGCTGTCTGGGAATGCCATCGCTGAAGCTGACCAAGACCGCTGCGGCGGAGACCCGGCAGGCGCAGAACGTGACGATTCCGACCGCGGGCGAGTATACCTTCTCGGCCTATGTGAAGCTCACTGCGTCCTGCACGGGCGGCCTGTTCCTGCGCGTCCGCAGCGGCAGTCAGGTTTGGACGAGCCGCGCGGCCACGCAGCCGACCGCCTCCTGCGGCAC
>CAKUFB010000231.1 GCA_934647145.1 uncultured Clostridia bacterium | reverse complement strand
AAGATCTCGCTGCGCTGCATGCGGATTTCCACGCCGATCGCCTCGGCCGTCCGGTTGAGCACGTCGGTCATTTCCTTGTAGCTGGCCTTCATGCCGGTCAGGTCGACCAGCATGACCATGGTGAAGTAGTTCTGCAGGATAGTCTGGCTGATGTCCAGGATGTTGATGTTGTGCTCGTACAGCTTGGCGCTGACCTCGGCAATGATGCCGGGACGGTCGGTGCCCAGCACGGTAATGATGGCCTTCATATGACGTCTTCCTCCCGCTTTTTTACTTGAGCCTATTGTACCAGCATGCGGGCGCGATTGCAAGTGCATCCGGTGGAATTTTGGCGAGTTCGGCGCGTTAAATGTCCCCGAAGCATGGACAAGCACGCGCTCGGCATTCATAAGTCCGTCTATCGCGGACATTCACCTCGCCGCACGCTTTTCCATAGTCTGGAGGGTAATGCATGCGATCGGAGGGATGTCCCTTGGATGTGAAGGTGGCGAAATTCGGCGGCACGTCGCTATCCGGCGGCATGTGCTTTCGCCGGGCGGCCGGACTGCTGCGAAGCGACCCCACGCGGTGCGTGGCGGTGGTTTCCGCGCCTGGGAAACGGCGGGAGGACGACGAGAAGGTCACCGACCTGCTGATGAGCGGCCGGTTCAGGCGGGCCTGGGCGCGGTTTGACCGGATCGCAAAGGAGCTGGGCCTGCCGCCGCCCGACAAGCCCGACCCGCGCCTTATGACGCACTCGGCCTATGCCGCGAGCCGGGGCGAGGCGATGTGCGCAAGGCTGCTGGCCGCATACCTGGGGTGGCGGTTCGTGGACGCGGCGCAGGTGATCCGCTTCGACGCGAAGGGGCGGCTGCTCGAGCGGGAGACGCGCTTCCGGCTGCGCGAGGCGATCTCGGCAGGCGAGGGCGGCATAGTGCTGCCCGGCTTTTACGGTGCGAAGCCGGACGGCGAAATCTGCCTGTTCCCCCGGGGCGGTTCGGACATTACCGGCGCGCTGGCGGCCGAGGCGGTGAACGCCGCGGTCTATGAGAACTGGACCGACGTGTGCGGCGTGCGCAGGGCCGACCCACGGGTGGTGCCCGACGCGCCGCGCATCGAACGGATGCACTACGACGAGCTGCGCGCGCTGGCCGAGGCCGGAGCGCAGGTGATCCACGAAAGCGCGCTCGACCCGGTTCAGCGCGCGGGTATCCCGATGCACATACGCAATACCTTCGCGCCCGAGGCGGGCGGCACCTGCGTCACCTCCGAGGCGGGCGGGCCGGGTCTGACTGCGCTGGCCGGTCGGGGCGGAAGGTACCTGCTGCGCCTGAAGGCCGGCGCGCGCGTTCCCCGCTGCGAGCTGATCGGCCGGGAGGGCGGCGATCTGATCTGCCTGACCGACGAGGCGCTTCCCGGCGCGCAGGCGGGATGGGCGCGGCTGACGCTGATCGGACGGCTCTCCCCCGCCGATTTTTCGCAGGTATTTGCCCGCCTCGCCCAGGAGGGAATCACCCCGCGCCTGTTTTCCGGCACCCGGGACGCCTCCGCGCTGCGGCTCGCCCTGCCCGAGGCCGAGCTGCACGCCGCCATCACCGCGCTCGCGGCGGCCGACCTGTAAGTGACTGCGCCCGGGCAAGGAATCCCGTGTGTTTTTTACAACCTGGGATTGCTTGCCCGGCAGCGCGGAATGTGATACAGTACAGTATAGAAAAAAACACGGGAGGTCTTGCCTATGAAACTGGGAGAAAAAATCCGCAAGCTGCGGATGGCGGAAAAGATGACTCAGGCGGAGCTGGCGGAAGCGTGCGGCGTG
This sequence comes from uncultured Clostridia bacterium, assembly GCA_934647145.1. Classification (GTDB taxonomy): domain Bacteria; phylum Bacillota; class Clostridia; order Christensenellales; family Aristaeellaceae; genus CAKUFI01. The sequence continues at coordinate 2,740 of CAKUFB010000231.1, read as the reverse complement.
TCGTTCCAGGCAGTGCAGAAGTGGGAAAGCGACGCCTACGCGCCCACGCTGGAGAAGCTGGCGCTGCTGTCGAAGCGGTTTTCGGTGTCGCTGGACGAGCTGGTGCTGGATCGCGGCGACCGGCTGCTGGAGGAGCAGAAGCGCGTTCGGCTGCTGCCCGAGTACGCCTGCCTGCCGGACGACGAATCCTATCCCGAGCAGCTGCGGGTGGAGTACACGCAGTCGGTGCAGGAGGGGCGCGACATTGCGGCGTATCAGGAGCTGTTTGAGCAGGTCAGGCGCATGCCGCGCGGCGAGTACAAGGAGCGCATGGCCGACGTGCTGTTCGACCTGACGACCAACGCGGATCAGGCGCCCGACTACCCGTTCACGGAGCCGTCCGACTACGAGGGCATCCGCGCGCAGTGGCCGGAAGACCGGGCGGCCGACCAGCCCGTCGCCGCAGAGACGATGCGCGAGCGAATCGCGGGCGCGTGGTACGGGCGCATCTGCGGGTGCCTCCTGGGCAAGTCGGTCGAGGGCATTCGCACGCCCGAGCTAACCGCCCTGCTCAAGGCGACCGGCAACTACCCCATGCGCCGCTACATCCTGCGCGCCGAGCTGACCGACGAGCTCCTGCAGGCGACCAACTACCCGCTGGCCACCCGCTGTTACGCCGATACCATCCCCTGCGCCCCCTCGGACGACGACACCAACTACACGGTGCTCTACCAGGAGCTGATCCGCAAGTACGGCCGCGGCTTCAGGCCATACGACGTGAGCCGCATGTGGCTGGACAGTCAGCCCAAGAACGCCTACTTCACCGCCGAGCGCGTCGCCTTCATCAACTTCGTCAAGGGCTTCACGCCGCCCGCCTCGGCCGTACACAAGAACCCCTATCGCGAGTGGATCGGCGCGCAGATCCGCGCGGACTACTTTGGCTACATCAACCCCGGCTGTCCCGAGGCCGCCGCGGAAATGGCCTGGCGCGACGCGTGCGTGTCGCACGTCAGGAACGGCGTCTACGGCGAAATGTGGGTGGCGGCGCTGCTGGCCCTGGCCGCGCGCACGGACAGCGTGGAGGAAGCGCTCTACGCCTCGCTGAAGTTTATCCCGCGCGCCTCCCGCCTGATGAAGCACCTGACCGAGGTCATCCGCGACTACGAGGAAAATACCCCCGCCGAGCAGTGCTTTGCCCACATCCACGCCCGCTGGGACGAATTCAGCGCCCACGACTGGTGCCACACCCTTTCCAACGCCGAGATTGTCGCCGCCTCGCTGCTCTACGGCCATGGCGACTACGGCAAATCCATCTGCATGGCCGTACAGACCGGCTTCGACACCGACTGCAACGGCGCGACCGTCGGCTCGGTCATCGGCATGTGCCGCGGCCGGCAGGCGATCGGCGAGGAGTGGACCGGGCCGCTGCACGGCCGCCTGGACACCACCCTCTTCGGCGTGGGTACGGTCGAGATTGACGAGCGCATCGAAATGACCCTGCGCGACATGACCTGACCCTTCCTATCTCCCTCCCGGCTGCGTCCCGGAGGGAGTTTTTTGCCCTGCGCGTTCCGTTTTCCGCGTCTTATGGCGTTTGTTCCCTAAAACCGCCTTTTTTCAGGCCTGTATTTCCAGCCTTTTCCCTAAAAAATGACAATTTTCCTCCAGAAAAGCAGGATTTATTGCATCCGTCGCGTATATTTAAGAGTGCAGTCGCATAGTATCATAAGGGTACGCCGCGGCGCACTGTCTATACACTTCTTTTACAGGAGGCTTCCCATGGTATTTCTAAAGCGCAGAACCAAACGCAATTACGCTGTTTCTCCCAAAAAGACCCGGCTGTACATACAGCTGGCCGCAGCCTGCGCGCTGCTGTTTATCGCGGTGTTCGCGCTGGTAAGCCGCGGGAACGCCCTGCGCCGCCTGGACAAAACGCGCGAGGCCCTGACCGTCTCCCTACAGGACAACATGAATCAGGTGCTCAATCAGTACGACGCCATGGCGCGCAAGAACAATACCGCCATCGCCGAGGACATACTGCCCGGCATGCAGCAGCACATGTACGCCGCGCGCACGCTCAACACGCTGCTCACCGAGTCCTTCGGCGAAAAGTACGCCGTGCTCACCCCGGAGCTGTACTCGAGCTTCGAGGAGGCCGTCGCCGCCTATGAAAAGCAGATCTCCATGGGCCAGTCCACCGCCGACGCCGCCGAACGGATGACCCGCTGCATGACCGGCATCGAGACCGCGCTCAACGACCGCTTCGGCAAGGACGGCCTGCTCTCTCCCCGCACCGCGCTCAAGTAGCCCCAGCTCCTGCCCTGCCCGGAGCCGGCAGCAGGTGGCAGTCGGCCCTGCCGACCGGCGCGCAAACTTCGGTGGGGGTCTGGGGGAGCGTGAAGCGAAGCGGAACCTCCCCCAGCCGAGGCGGCAGCGCCGCCCAATAATCTGCGGAGAAGTCCGCAGATTCGAAGAAACCAGCCGCTCCAATTTATGGCGGCTGGTTTCGTGTTCTGTCCGGCGGCAGCAACCGGGTGCAGGCTCAGCCTGCCGGCAGCAAGTGGCAGTCGGCCCTGCCGACCGGCGGCAACCAGTGGGTGCAGGCTCAGCCTGCTACATATTTTTCCAGTCGATGACCGACTTGTTGCTGCGGATGTAGTCGATGCAGGAGAGCACGGCGAGCACGAGCGCGATCCACATGCACACGTTGGCCAGCACGACGCCGAAGGTGCCCATGAAGCCGTCGTAGACGCCGAAGGGG
>CAKUFB010000230.1 GCA_934647145.1 uncultured Clostridia bacterium | reverse complement strand
GCCGCATGGCGCTTCCACGACCGCTATCCGGCCGTCAGCGCGCAAACTTCGGTGGGGGTCTGGGGGAGCGCGAAGCGTAGCGGAGCCTCCCCCAGTTAGTCCGCATCGGCAGGGCCGACAGCCGCTTGCTGCTGCGCGTCCTATCGCCGGGCTGTGTGCTGTTCAGGAGCCGCCTACCCAAAGGTGCGCAGCGGGGTGAAGGTGAAGACGTACTGGCCGCCGTTGACCGGCTGCGGAGTAGTGAAGCGCAGGCGGTAGAGCCCGCCCTCGAAGGCGGGATCCTGGGCGGGCGCGTCATCGCATTCAGCGGTCAGATCGCCCTCCCAGCGCATGCGCACCGGCCCCAGCTGCACGTAATCCCGCCCGATGCGGGGCTGCTGCGCGGTGATAAAGTGGAAGGCGACCGTCTCATAGCCCTTGAGGTCGAACACCTCCATCAGCCGCGCGCCGCCCTCCATCCGGTCGAACACCAGCGTGCGCTGCCAGGCGTAGACGGCGCTGTCGGCGGGGTAGGCGGGCGCCAGGTTCATGCTCATCATGTCGTAGTTTTCCTGCAGCTCGCACATCACGTCGACCGCCTGATGGTTCGCGCCCAGCGCCAGCATCGCGCCGCCCACAACGGGAAGCGAATGCCACTCGCTCTCGCGCCCCGCGCCGTCGCACAGCACGGGCTTATCGCCCGCAAACAGCAGCACGTCGCCCACGTCGGCGTGGCCGTCCACGCGGCGGTTGCTGCCCCCGTGCATAACCACGGCCAGCCCGGCGCTCTCGTCCTCGGCGGTGCGGGCGGTCATGAGCTGCCAGGAGGGCAGGTACCCTTCCCGGCGGAAGGGCGGGCGCGGCTCGGCCTCGTCCATGGCGCGCCCGTTGAACAGATCCTGCGCCTGCGCCTGGAGCGTGCGGTTTCCCTCCTCCTCGGCCTGGCCGCTCTTGTGAAGGAAGCAGCCCAGGTCGCACAGCGCCTGATCGCGCATGGACAGGCCCACGCGGTACATCGCCCGGGCCGGAAGCGCCGGACGCATGCTGCCCTCGCCCGGGTTGACGAACCAGCCCCGCGCCAGGTGACACAGCACCGGGAAGTGGCACAGCAGCTGAATCTGCTGCTCGGCGCGCAGGTCGACCCTCCCGCCCGAAGCCCTTCGAATCATGTTCACGCAGTCCACGATCGGCTGCACGGTCTCGTGCCAGGCGGACAGTCCCCCGGGCACGCCGCCGTCCAGAGGCAGCTGAACGAGCTGCCGGTCGAGCAGCAGGAGCGCCTTGCGCATGCACTGCCAGCGACGGCGGCTGTCCTCCTCGAGGGTCAGAAAGGCCTGCATCACGCCGCTTACGCACCTTCCCACCGTTGCGCGCGGCCCGCACATCCACTCCAGCTCCCGATAGGTCGCGAAGGGGTCGATCACGCGCGTGCGCACCTCGAACACGATCCGGCGCACCAGCTGCGCGGCGGTCTCCTGCAGCGTACCCCCGATCAGCTGCGCGCACAGCGACAGATCGGCCGCCGTCTCGGCCGCGGCGCAGTCCACCAGCGGGGTGAACGGGTCAGGCAGCGGCTGCGCGTCCTCGCCCAGGGCGCCGGGATTGTTGGCGGGCAGCACCCAGCTGGTTTCCTCGCAGATCGCCCAGATCAGGTCGGTCAGCAGGGGAAGATAGCGCGTGTCCGGCTGCAGGCACTGGGCCAGCGTCAGCGTGCGCAGGGCCTCCCGGCGGGCAAAGTACGCCTGCGGATAGCCCGACAGGTCGCCCTTTCGGCGGTAGGCCATGTAGGACGAGGCGCGCAGGGCGGGCACCTCATTCGCCTGCGCCAGCTCCTGCGCCCGGCGAAGGATGCGCTGCGCGTCGCGCTCGTCGATCTGCGCCCAGGCCGCGCGGTCGTCCTCGTCCGGCAGCAGCGTGAACGCGGCGGCGTCCCGCATCTCAAACAGCAGCGCGTCCGCGTATTTCTCAATCATGGATGTCCCCCGCTCTGCTCCTGATCCAGCCCCCGGCGCGCGCCGAGGCGTGCATTTCCTCCATCAGGCGCTGCAGCGCCACGCCGTCCCGGAGCGAGGGCGCGGGCTGCCTGTCGTGCGCCACGCAGTCCAGGAAGCTGTAATAGCAGTGGATGTGTCCCCGATCCCAGCCCACGGTGTTCTTGGCCGGCAGGAACGATCCGCCCGGCTTTTCATACTTGCCCACGCACTCGATGCGGGTGTAGCCGCGCACGCCGCCGTAGGGCGAATCGACGGCCGTCTGGTCGTAGAAGTCCAGAAAGCTGGGCTCCATCAGGTTCCAGCGGATGGCTCCCTTCGTGCCGCAGATTTCGAGCGTCATCTCGTCGCTGGTGCCGGTGGCGATCTTGCTGGCCTCGACCGTACCCAGCGCGCCGTTTGTCATTCGGAGCATCATCAGCGCGTGATCCTCGGACAGCTCGCGGCACACGTCTCCCTGCGCGGTCGGGCGCTCGGGATACAGCGTGCGCTCGGCGCACAGCACCTCCTCGGGCAGGCCGAGAAGCCAGGTGACAAGGTCGAGCGCGTGACTGCCCATGTCCAGCAGCACGCCGCCCTCAAGGCCCTGCTTCCAGCCCATCGCGCGATGGGGATCGACCGAGCCGGAGTGCAGGTAGCGGCAGGTGAAGGACAGGATTTCGCCCAGCCTGCCCTCCTCAATCAGCTGATGAGCGCGCATCGTCGAGGGAAAGAAGCGGTTGTTGAGCACCACCTGGCACTTGACCCCGGTCTCCCGCTGCACCCGCAGCATGCGCTCGGCCGCCTCGGCCGTCACCGCCACCGGCTTGTCCAGGTATACGTGCTTGCCGGCGCGCATCGCGTCGATCGCCATCTGCTCGTGCATCGCGTTGGGCGTGCAGATACTCACGACGTCCACGTCCTCGCGCGCGAGCAGCGCATGGTAGTCGTCGGTCGCGAATCCGAAGCCCAGCTGTTCCTGCGCTTCCTTCGCCTTTTCCAGCCTGCGCGAGCACACGCCCGCGAGCGCCGGCTCGAAGTCCAGTCCCTGATAAAACAGCGGAATCGCCCGCAGCGAATGCGTGTGCGTGCGCCCCATGAAGCCCCAGCCGATGACCCCAACCCCGATGCGCTTCATACTCTCACCCTTCGCAAAAATACTTCCAGCTTCATTTTACCACACAAACGTCCGCCGCGCAACCGCATGCTTTCCTGACTGTGCACAACTCTCGCACGATGCGCAGGAGGGGGGCGAGGGAGGGGGGCACTGCGCGTGCGTGAGGCATGGGCGACGTGTTTCCCGAAGACAGAGGACGCTTCATTCGGGGAGATGCACCGGTATACCTCAGTTCGTTGTGCGGATCAAAGTGCTTTCCGGGAGAGCTCGAGAGGGGCCTTTCTCAGAAAGGCCGCCTCTCGAACGTAATCCCAAGGCGGCATCCCCGGCGCGGCTCAATGTGGCCTGAGCGCGGCAAAAGGAGAAATAAACCGGCCAAGGCTTGAAAACGCGGCGTTTCGTGTTATAATAGAAACATGAGAACGTGCGTTCCAGTCAAGGAGGTCTGTGCATGCCCAGGACGAAATACAGCAAGGAATACCTGAAGAATCACTTTTTTTACAGCCGGTGGGTGTACCTGGTGGTGGTGCTGGTGGCGCTGGGCGCAGCCGAGATCACCTTCACGGTGACCAGGTATCAGGCTCCGAACGCCCGCCGCGTGGACATCGAGCTGGTGGGCGGGTATGCCGACCTGTCGAATACGAAGGAAGCGGAGGCCGCGCTGCTTGCCGCCGGTCAGGCGTACGAACGCTCGCGCGACGAGGCGAACGGCGTGGACACCTCCGCCTCGGATTACGAGGTTCCGCTTCAGGAGGTGGGCCTCTACAACATCAACTATACCGGTAAGGTGACGGACAACGACGACTACTACGCCGGGCAGAAGTACATGGTCATGCTGGCGGCGCAGGAGGGCGACATTTACATCGTCACCCGCGAGATGCTGGAGAACCTGGTGAACGACTGCGGCCTTGCGCCGCTCGATCCGTTCATCGAGAGCGGCCTGCTCAGCACCGAGGGCGTGGATCTGGATGACGTGACCTTCGACGAGGCGCCCTATAACGAGGGCGACGAGCCCAGCGGCAACCGCTACGTCTATGCGCTGCCCGCCGACAGACTGGTGGGTCTGGCGCGGAACTACTCCTACCCGGTCAGCGGAAGGTACATCGTCATCATGACGTATTCTCAGAACCAGGACACTGCCGCGGCGGTCATCCGCGAGCTGTTTACGCTTTACGGCGAGGAGGTGCGGGCCGAATGACGCAGCAGATCGTGCAGGGGAAGCGCCTGGAGGGCTTCAAGGGCTTTGCGTGCGTGCTGGGCGCGGGCGCGGCGGTGTACGTCTTCGCGCTGATCATGCAGTCGGCCGCCCGGCGCTCCGGCATGGGCGCGCTGCAGCTGATTTCCTGGGCGCTGGCCATCGTGCTGGTGATCTTCGTGATGCGGCGCTTCGTCGCCGAGTACCGGTATACCCTGTCGGACGGCACGCTGGTGCTGGAGCGCACCATGGGTTCGACCCACGGCCGGGTGCTCTACGCCCTGCCGGTGACCGACCTG
>CAKUFB010000229.1 GCA_934647145.1 uncultured Clostridia bacterium | reverse complement strand
TCCGGGCACTGCCCGGCGGAGACCTTGGCCGCTTCAATCTATGGCGGCCAACGGTCGTCGATAGAATGCGCGGCAGCTAGTGGCTGTCGGCACGGCCGACCGGCGGCAGCAACCGGCTCCGGGCACTGCCCGGCGGAGACCTTGGCCGCTTCAATCTATGGCGGCCAACGGTCGTCGATAGAATGCGCGGCAGCAGGTTGTGGGGCAGTAACCCCGAGTTTTCCGACCGCGAAGCATCCTGAGGCTCTAATTTATGGCCGAAGGATGCGCTTGGCCGGCGCTAGCAGTTGCGTGCAGACTCAGTCTGCCGCCTGCATGCGGTCGTAGCAGGTCTGCGCGGCGGCGATGTACTCGTTCAGGCCGATGTTCTCCAGCTTGGCGAGATACTCATCCCAGTCCTTGTCCAGATCCAGCTCGCCGGTGACGAACAGGTTGCGCGCCTCGTTGGAGTACTCCCAGATCATCGGGCCGTACTCGTTGACGACCTCGGTCTCCTCCTCGTTGTACACGGGCAGCACGAACACCTCGTCGGGCTGGCAGCCCAGGCGCGCGGCCACGCCGCCGTCGAACATCTCCTGACGGTACTGCTGCACCTTGTTGTCATACTTCACCGCGGCGAAGCTGATCGTAGTGTCGTCGAAAATCTGGCAGGAGCCAAGCCGCCACACCGTGTTCTGGGATTCGAGCGCCCAGGGCACGTCGTGATCGGTGGGCAGCTTAAAGAGCGCCTGATGGCCGTACGCGTCCAGTTCGCCTTCCTCGGCGTAGTACCAGTCGTAGTCCTTCTTGCCGTAGCGGTAATTCATGCTCGCCTCGAGGTCGCACATGTAGTCCATCCATCGGAAGGCGATTTCGGGGTTCTTGCAGTATTTGGTGATGGCCACGCGGGAGCCGTAGCCCATCTTGTTCTGGGCGGCGTAGCGCACGCCCTCGGGGCCGGTCAGGGGCTCCATGGCGACGTAGTCAAAGACCTTGGAGTCGGCCTGCTCGGTCGACCAGCCGCAGGCGCCGCTGAGCGCGTGGGTGGCGACCATGCCGACCAGCGTGTCCTCGGCGGCGGGGCGGTCGATGATGGACTTGAGCTGCTCGGGCGCCTGGGTCATGGACAGCTCGGAGATCAGGCCCTCGGCGTACAGCTTGCGGCAGTAGCGCAGACCCTCGCGCAGCGCCTCGCTGGTCAGCGCGGAGGACACCGCGCCGTCGTTCACCACCAGGCGCGCGTCGGTGTTATAAGGATAGTACAGGAAGGCGTTGAGCAGGTTGCCCACCACGTCGCCGCGCAGCTTGTTCGCGCCGTAGCCCGAGCCGTAGCCCATCAGCGGCAGCTCGTCGGCCTGGCCGTTGCCGTTGGGATCCTGCTCCTTGAAGGCCTTGAGCGCGGTATACAGCTCGTCGGTGGTCGTGGGCACGGCCAGATTCAGCTTGTCCAGCCAGGTCTTGTTGATGTAGAAGATGTTCTCGTTGTCGTTGCCCGCCTGAATGCCGATGTAGGGGAAGGTATAGATGTTGCCGTCCCAGGCGTACATCTGGCTCCTGAGCAGCTTCTGCGTCTGCTCGCTCAGGTACTTCTCGGTGGTCTGATAGAAGTAATAGGCGTACTTCTCGAAGTACTCGTTCATGGGCAGCAGGATGCCCTGACGGCCATAGTACACCTTGTCGCTGATGCCCAGCAGCAGAATTTCAGGAAGTTCCTCCTCCGCGGCGATCATCAGGTCGACCTTCTGCGCGGTGTCGGTGTTGGGCAGGAAGAAGAAGTCGAAGGTGATGCCGGTCTTGTCCTTGATCCAGAGGGTGAAGTCGTTGGTGTCGTAATCCACCACGTTGGGCTCGGCGGTCAGGCCGATCGTCAGCGTCACGCCGTCCGGCGCGATGGGCAGCACGCCCGCCGCCGTCATGCCGGGCACGTCGGACATGGCCAGGTCGCCCTCGGCCAGCGCGCCCGCGCAGCTCAGCGCGATGAGCGCGCACAGGAGCAGGGAAAGCAGTCGTTTCGTCATGGGGATTGCCTCCTTCAAAAAGTATGTCGGACTTTGTCCGTGGCTCCATTAAATCACGAAACACGGTGAATCGTAAAGAAACAATCCTCTGAAAAGCTCTCAAAACCGCCCATTTCGCGTGTATCAATCTGCACACGCTCTCTCATTGCGCACTGTTTTCGTCCTTTACATGCTGTTTTCGCCACTGGCTGGGGGTCACGCCGTACTTCTGCTTGAACACCCGGTAGAAGGTCGCCGCCGCCCCGAAGCCGCACGCGTCGGAAATCGCCATGACCGAACACGCGGTCGTCCTGAGCAGCTCGCAGGCGCGCGCCAGCCGCATGCCCTCCACGTACTCGCCCAGCGAGCAGCCCGCGCTCTCCCGCACGATCTGATACACGCTGTTGGCCGACAGACCCACCTCGTCGCCGATCCGCTCGGCGCACAGCGCGGGCTCGGTATAGTGCGCGGCGATGTAGTCCATCACCTGACGGCTGCGGTCGCTGCCCGCGCGGCGGCGCACCTCGCAAAGGCGCTGCGCGATCATGCGCGCGTCCTGACGCAGCGAGTCGAACAGCTCGCCCACGCCGACCGTCTCGCTCACCCGCGTCAGCTCCCTCGGCAGGCCGGTCAGGCGCATGTCCCGCACCACCTCCTCAAACGCGAACCGCACCAGCGCACAGCACTGAAGCACCGGCTGCTTGTCGTCCGCGCTGCGCAGCAGGCCGTCCTGCACCTCGCCCAGCAGATCCTCGACCGCCGCCTCCTGCCCCGCCATCATCAGCTCGTAAATCTGCTGCAGCGAGGTGAAGTTGAGCGTGCGGCGATCCTGCGCCGGTTGGTCGTGCTCGAAGCAGGCGATCAGCTGATCCTCCCGCGCGCCCGCCAGCGCCAGCTGCGCCCGGTGCCAGGCCGTGTGTACGCCGTCGAGCCCGGTAAACGCGTCGCTCATGCCCACCGACAGGCGATAGCCCGCCGCGTCCAGCAGCGTCTGGCTGGGCGAAAGCAGCTCCTCCAGCGCCGAACACGCGTCCTCCCGCTCGGGCAGCAGCATCGAGAGCTGATCGAGCGTCACCTGCTGATAGTACGCGCCCCAGTTTTCCCGCGCCTTTTCCAGGCAGGACAGGAACCGGAACGAAAGCATCTCGCCCTCCGCCTGAGCGCCGTCCGCCGCCGTCAGCTTCAGCAGCGCGATCCGGCAGGGGCCCTGCAGCTGCGCAAACAGCCGCCAGCACAGCGTGCGCTCCTCCTCCGTGTACACCGTACCGCTGAGCAGGCGCGAAAACAGGCTGCTGCACAGCTCGCCGTGGGTGCGGCTCAGGTCGGTATTGAGCGTTTCGATGCGCTCGCCCGCACGGCGGATGTGCTGGGCGATGTGCAGGTACTCGTCGCCGCGCACCCCGCCCTGCCCGGACAGCGCCAGCAGCTGCTTGACCGGCTTCCACGACCTGAGGGTAAACAGCACGCTCAGCAAAAGCCCGGACAGCGCCGCCGCGATCAGCGTGCGCAGGAACAGGCTGTCGAAGCTGGATAACATGCCCGCGTAGTAGGCCTCGGGCACGCTCAGCGTCACCTTCAGGTTCAGAAGCGGACACTCGCCCGCAAAGGCCGCATAGCCCTTCCCTCTGCCGCCCGACTGGTACAGCGTCCCGCCCGTCTGGCTCTCCACCGTCAGGCCGCTCCCCTCCGGCAGCAGCTCCATGCCGTACAGATCGCGCAGCGTCCGCTCGCTGTACACCGCGCCCACCCGCACGCCGGTATACTTGCGGTCGACAAACAGCAGCAGCGCCTTGCCAATCGAATTGGAGTTCACCTTCGCCGAGGCAATCTGCAGGTGCCTCACGCCTGAGTCGAACATCTGGCCGAGCTCCTCGCCGGGATAGTCCGCGATTTCCAGACCGTAGCCCAGAAATTCCTGCAGCGACAAATACACCTGCCGGTTGTCCACCACCGCCCGGCTGTTCGAAAACAGCACGAACGCCTTGTCCACCACCGAGATATTCTCCAGGTAGGGCGTGAGCAGCCGCCCGGTCATGTACAGCTTGGGCAGGTACTCCCGCGTGACCTCGCTGACCTTCGCCGCCCGGCACTCGTAGTAGTACGGATACGCCGCCATGACGTCGCTCACCCCGTAGAGCTGCAGGAGCGAGTCGTTGAAGCGCTCCATACTGCGCGTAAAGGAGTCGTTCGTCTGCCGCCTGTAGTTATCCGTCAGCCGTTCGCGCACGCTGCCGCTCATCGGCAGGTAGCTCAGGCACACCACGCCCACCACCAGCAGGTACATCGCAATCAGCCGCGCCGGCAGCGAAAAGGGTTTTGCCTGTTTTGTCTGTTTCATGAAACCCACCTCGGTTTAAAAATATATCACAAAACCGCCTGCACCGCAAGGCGCAAAAAAAGTTGAAAAAGGGGGTTGACAAACGCACGGCGATCCTGTATAATATTTAACTGTTGAACGGCCAAGCGCCGCGCGATATGCGCCATTAGCTCAGTTGGTAGAGCACCTGACTCTTAATCAGGGTGTCCCGGGTTCGAGTCCCTGATGGCGCACCATAGCGATCCAGCACGATGTGTTGGGTCGCTTTTTTG
>CAKUFB010000228.1 GCA_934647145.1 uncultured Clostridia bacterium | reverse complement strand
CAGTCCGGCGGCGGCCGCGGCGATCATCAGGTAGGCATAGCCGAAGCGGCTGTTGTCGCCGGTCTTCGGGATGTCGGTCTTGCCGGGCTTCTTGGTGGGCTTGACGGTGGGTTCGGCAGTCGGCTCGGCGGTGGGCTCCGCGGTGGGCGCCATGGTGGGCTCGGCGGTGGGCTCCATCGTCGGCTCAGTGGTGGGCGCCATGGTGGGCTCGAGCTTGGCGATCGGGCGGGTTTCCACGTGGCTCGGATCGCGCTTGCAGACGCGCTTCTCCAGACCCTCCATCTCGGTGGTGGGCTCGGTCACGGTCATCCACTCGCCCCAGTCATGGCCGAGGGCGGGCAGAACCTTCTCGTTCACGATCAGGCCGCACTTGATGCACTTTTCGAACTGATAGCCGTCCTCCAGGCAGGTGGGCTCGCGCGTGATCACAGTCCACATGTGGCTGCAGCCGATCATCTGCTTCTCCACCGCGCCGCACTTGCCGCATTCTCTCTGCAGCCAGTTCGGCATGCCGGTCACGGGATGCCATTCGGTCCAGTCGCAGTGGAGCTCAACCATCACGACAGGCTTCACACAGCCATTGGCCATGCACTTTTTGGTGTGGGTCGCGCCGTCCTCGTTGTCGACGTAGGTGAACGGCCCCACGTGATTGGTGGTGTCATACGGGGTGACGAGCGTGGGCAGCGGGATGGCGGCGGCTTCGTCAAGGAAGTTCATGCCGCACACACCGCAGTGCCAGTGGTTGGCCGTGCCCTTCATATTGCAGGTCGCGGGCGTGCCTTCCACGTACTCCAGCATATGGCCGGCCGCGGGAATCGCTCGGGTCTGCCTATGCTCTTCGCTGCGGCGGCAGACGCGAGCCTCTTCGCCGTCCATCGTGCAGGTGGGCTCAGTCACGGTCATCCACTCGTCCCAGTCGTGGGCTCCGGTATCGATCGGGGTGACGAGCGTGGACAGCGGGATGGTGGCCGCTTCGTCAAGGAAGTTCATGCCGCACACGCCGCAGTGCCAGTGGTTGGCGATGCCGGTCGCGATACAGGTCGCAGGCGTGCCTTCCATGTACTCCAGATCGTGCTCGCACTGCGCGGGCGGAACGACGGTCGGTTCAGGCTCCGTGTAATACGAATAGCCGCAGTCTTTGCAGGTAAAGAGGGTGCGGTCATCGGACTGGAGCACGCCGTTATCGAAATGATGAACGTCGGTCTTCACATAGCGGCAAACTTCACATTCACTCTTATGAGTGAAACGATCAACGGGTTTCCAGTCCTCGAAGATGTGGTACTGTCCAGCAAGGCAACGACCGCAGTCGACACAGTACTCATAGTGCTCGTCCGGATCAGGCTCACCATCATACTCGTAGCTCCACTCAGTGTTCTCGCACGGCCCAGTCAGCATTCCTCGAGTTTCGTCACAGAGTTCCGCGTCGCGCTGGCAGTACTTCTTATGGAAAGGATTGCCCTCCGCATCGAAGTCATTCTGGTCGAACACCCAGGTCGCGCCCTCGTATTCATGGCCCAACGGGTTGCCGTTCGGGAAGGTACGCTCCATGTCTACCGCGCCGCATGCGCAGCTGTAGTAGTACATCGCAGGTTCCAGGCACTTCGCAGGGGAGGCAAGGAAGTCCACGTGGGGATACGTCCGCCAACTGTGCTCGTGACCCGGGTCAACGGGAACCTTCTTCTGGTGTTCGCACTTCTGGCACTGATAGATCTTATACTGATCCGTTACCATGGTGGGAGTATCATCGTATACATGCATTTCATGGTCAAAGAGACGTTTGCAGATCTTGCACTCCTTGTAATGCAGCATGTCGGGCTGGGGATACTCCTCCGTCACCGTAGATGGATAGAAAACCCACTCGCCGTCGTTGTAGCACTTCTCTGGGATGCCGCTGTTTTCCCGGTCATCGCAGTTCTTGCGCACGCAGAGCTTCAGGTGATACTCGTCGCCGTCACTGTCGAGAAGCCCGTCGACTCGCAGGAACTGGTCGCCATACATGTGGCCCAACTGGTTGCCGTTCGTGAAGGTATGCTCCATGTCTTTCACGCCGCATGCGCAGCTGTAGTAGTACATCGCGGGCTTGGTACAGGTGGCGGCAGAGGCCAGATACTCGTCCAACACCACCATCTGATCGAAGACGTGGGTGTGCGGCGCCTTGTAGGTAACGGTGATGTAGATGTCGTGCTTTCCGTTCGACTGATACGGGCACTGCCACTGCGCCTTCACCACGTGGCCGTTGTTCTCAACGACCTTCCAGGAGCCGCCGTCGCAGGTGTAGTTGCTGCTCTTCACCCAGCCCTTCTCGCAGAGCGGAAGGTCGCCTTCATCAGTTAGGGCGTGTACATGGTGCAAGGTCACACAACGCACAGTGAACTTCGGCGGTTTGGCGACGTAGCGGTCATCCAGATACCTCTCTATCTCGCCGTTATCGGGCTTGTCTACGGAGGACATATCCAGCTGGATCATAACGCCGTCCTTGACGGTCGTCTTGCCGTCCGTAGGCACCAGAACGGTGCTGTAACCATAATTGTAATTATTGGGATTCTCCTTGGGCCAGGGAGCATCAGCCGCCGAGGCCACCGTGCCAAAGAGACTCGTCAGAAGCAGCACGGCCAGCAGGGTTGCCAATACTTTCTTCATGGTACATTCTCCTCCTCTTCTCTATGTCGATTCCGCGGCCCGCGCCGCCCCGCCTGGATCGCTGGCTGGGCGCGCCTGTCCCTCCTCAAGAACGGCCGCATACCGGTCTGCCCGCGCGGGCGGGCCGGCTGAATCCGGTTGTCAAGCGCGGCGGGGACAAAAGGCTTCATAAAACCTTACGATTTGTCACCGTCGCGTCTTTATTGTAACCGAGTTTTTCCAGATTGTCAAGCAATTCAGAACAGTTCTAATGAAAATAAAGTGGCATGCGCGCCATATTGGTACATGTACCGCCCTTCATCCTGGCTGTTTTGACTGGAAGTACTCGTTGGTCAGCCTGACCACCACCGGGGAAAGCAGCCCCACCGCGATCAGGTTGGGGATGGACATCAGGCCGTTGAGCGTGTCCGCGATGCTCCACAGAAGCCCCAGGTCGGCCGTCGTGCCCACCAGGCACACCAGCGCGAACACGACCGAGAACGGCCTGATCGCCCGGCTGCCGAACAGGAACTCCCAGCACCGCACGCCGTACAGACCCCAGCCCAGCACCGTCGAAAACGCGAAGCAGCAGATGGCCACCGCCAGCGCCACCGACGACCAGTTGCCGTAGGTCGCCACGAAGCCGCTCATGGTCAGCTCCGCGCCCACCTCCGTGCCGTAGGGCACCGGCACGCCGCTGCACAGCACCACCAGCGCGGTCAGCGTGCAGATGACGATCGTGTCCACGAACACCTCGAAGATGCCGAACAGACCCTGCCGAACCGGGCTGTCGGTGTGCGCGCCCGCGTGGGCGATCGACGCGCTGCCCAGACCCGCCTCGTTCGAGAAGATGCCGCGCGATACGCCCTTCTTCATGCTCAGGAACATCGAGCCGACCACGCCGCCCGTGACCGCGCGCGGGGAAAACGCGCCCTCGACGATCGAAGCGAGCACCGCGGGTACCTTGCTGATGTGCGCGACGACCACGCCCAGCGCCAGCACGATGTACAAAAGCGCCATGAAGGGCACCAGCCGCTCGGTCACCACACCCAGGCGCTTGATGCCGCCCAGGAGAACCAGCAGCACCAGCGCCGTCAGAACCGCGCCGACGGCCAGGTTGAACCAGGTATTGCCGGCGGAACTGGACAAAAGGCCGTAGCTGGACAGCGCCGCGGCGATCGAGGACCTGATCGTGTTGACCTGCGTCGCGTTGCCGATGCCGAAGCAGGCCAGCCCGCCCAGCAGCGAAAACAGCACGGCCAGCCACTTAAACCTCGACCCCAGGCCGTTTTTGATGAAGTACATCGGGCCGCCTACCCAGTCGCCATGGGGGTTCTTCTCGCGATAGCGCACCGCCAGCGTCACCTCGGCGTACTTGGTACACATGCCCAGCAGGGCGGAAACCCACATCCAGAACACCGCGCCCGGGCCGCCGATCGCAATCGCGCCCGCTACGCCCGCGATGTTGCCCGTGCCCACCGTCGCCGCCAGCGCCGTACACACCGCCTGAAAGGGCGTGACCGCGCCCTTGTCCGCCTGCTCGCGCGAAAAAACCTTGCCCAGCGTCATGCGCATCGAGTAGCCGAACCTGCGAATCTGCAGGCCGCGCGTGCGGATGGTCAGCAAAAGACCCACGCCCATGATGAGGATCATGGCAGGTACGCCCCAGACAAAGTCGCCGATGATTCCGTTGATTTTCGCAATGGTCTGTGTCATGTGTTCATCCTCCCGTTCATTCTATGCCGGTTTCTGCGGACGAAGCACACAAAAACGCTCCGTCCTTACGTCTGACATAAGGACGAAGCGTCGCTTCGCGGTACCACCTTATTTCGTCCGCCCCTTCCGGAGCCGGGCCTCACGGACATCTCTGCCCACGCGCGGTAACGGGCGCACCCGGCGCGGCCTACTGGGAAAAACGTTCGGCGCGCTTCTCAGGGAGGGCTTCAGCGCGCG
>CAKUFB010000227.1 GCA_934647145.1 uncultured Clostridia bacterium | reverse complement strand
GAGACTGGAGAGGGTGGCAGTGGCGGGGGAGCTTGCTTCCCCGTCCACCAGCTTGTCAAAACTTTTTTGACAAGCTGGTAAACGAACCGCGATTCATTACAGGAGGGAATCACCGATGATTCGAGTTACCGTATGGAATGAAAACTGGCACGAGCAGGTCGACGCGAAGGTCGCCGCCCTTTATCCCAAGGGCATCCACGGCTGCATCGCCGACTTCCTGGGCAGGGAAGAGGACATGGAGGTTCGTACCGCGACGCTGGATATGCCGGAGCACGGATTGACCCAGGAGGTGCTGGACAATACCGACGTGCTCCTGTGGTGGGGTCACTGCAAGCACGAGGCGGTCGCCGACGAGATCGTGCAGCGCGTGTACGACCGCGTGAACGCGGGCATGGGTCTGATTGTGCTGCACTCGGGCCACGGCTCCAAGATTTTCCGCAAGCTGATGGGCACCAACACCGGCTACCTGCGCTGGCGCGAGGACGGCGAGATGGTTCGCCTGTGGGTCATGGACATGGCGCACCCGATCGCGCAGGGTCTGGGCGAGTACTTCGAGCTGCCGGCCGAGGAGACCTACGGCGAGCACTTCGACATCCCGGCTCCCGAGGAGCTGGTGTTCGTGAGCTGGGTTCCCGGCGGCGAGGTGTTCCGCAGCGGCTGCTGCTGGCACCGCGGTCAGGGCCGCATCTTCTACTTCCAGCCCGGCCACGAGACCTACCCCGCCTACTACGACGCGAACGTGCAGAAGGTCATCCGTCAGGCCGTCCGCTGGGCCTATCGCCCGGTCTCCTGGACGCGCCTCAAGGACACCCACACCACCCGCCTGCCTGACATAAGCCAGGGCAAGTAAATCCGCCCCATCGCCCGGTCGAAGCGCTCGGCCGGGTGCTTTTTTGCCCTGAGCGCGCCCAAATGCCAAAATGTTCAGAATATGATCACGCGATACCGCGAATGTTCAGAATATGATCGTGACTTTTCGCCCCGCGCGTGGTAAAATAAGGTAAGTATATGGAAAAAGCAAGGAGAGGAAAAGACATGAAACGCAAACTGATTCCGGCGCTGGTGTGCCTTGCGCTGCTTACGGTGCTCCTGCCCGCCCTCAGCCGCCCGGCGGAGGCGGAGTCCGCACCGACGGTAAACCTGAGCTTTAACAAAGACCCGGTGCGCTACGACGAGAGTTTCACGATGCACTATTCGATTAGCGGCGGCGCTGCGCCCTATCGGGATGTCAGCGGCGTGTGGGAAGGCCTTGAAAACGGCCAGTGGAAGAGCTCCAACGTGGTGCCCTTGGAGGGAGCCGACGGAGAGGCGAGCTACGCACTCATCCCCCTGGAAATGACTCGCGTGCGCTTCACGGTCTTCGGTGAGGACGCGCGCGGCGCATCCTTTTCGGGCAGCGTGGAGGCGGCGCTGATCGGGGACGTGGAGATGTTCGGTGACCTGACGCTTCAGGAAAACCGGTGGGAGAAGGTCGAGATCAAGTGCTACCTGCCGGCGGATGAAGCGGGCAGGGGTCAGGACGTGGTTTGGGAGAGCAGTGATCCGAGCGTGGTGTCGATTGACTCGTATTCGCAGAGCACGGCAATCCTCAGAACCGGGAAGCCCGGCATGGCGACCATTCACGTCTATGCCTGGAACCGCTCGATTCACAGGACGGCGCAGGTCACGGTCGTCGAAAAGATGCCCACCGCCATCACCCTGAGCGACGCGCGCCTGTCGATCGGCACGGGCGAGACGAAGAGCCTGACCGCCAGCTTCACCCCCGCCGATACGTCCGCGCAGGTGACCTGGACAAGCAGCGACGAGCGCGTCGCCACAGTGGACGCAAACGGCAGCGTGTCCGGCCTGCAGGCGGGCCGCGCGGTGATCGCCGCCGTCACCTCGAACGGCCTGCGCGCCGAGTGCCAGGTGACTGTGAGCCTGACCCGGCCGCAGTCGGTTTCGCTCGACCAGAGCGGTACGGCGCAGCTGGCCGTCGGTCAGGCGTTTGAGCTGCACCCCAGCGTGACCCCGGCCTACGCGACCTATGCGCTGACCTGGCGCAGCAGCAACACGCGCGTCGCCACCGTCGAAAACGGCGTTGTCAAGGCGGTCGGCGAGGGCGCGGCGCGCATCACCGTCACGACCGACAACGGCAAGTCGGCCTCCCTGAACGTCCGGGTGGTCGACCCGTACAAGCCGACCGGTATTGCTCTCAACCAGACCGGCACGGTCAGCCTTGACATCGACAAGACGCTTGAACTGGCCTATCACCTGATTCCCGAGACCGCGCAGAGCGAGGTGACCTGGCGCTCGAGCAGCGACAAGGTGGCGACGGTCGAGAATGGCATCGTCACCCCGCACAGGGAAGGCACCGTCACCATCACCGTCACCACGGCCAAGCAGCACAAGCGCGCGACGGTTCGAGTAAAGGTGGTTGACCCGTACAAGCCAACCGGCATTGCCCTGAACCAGACCGGGACGGTCAGCCTTGACATCGACAAGACGCTGACGCTGGGCTATCACCTGATTCCCGAAACCGCGCAGAGCGAGGTCACTTGGCGCTCCAGCAGCGACAAGGTGGCGACGGTCGAGAACGGCGTGGTGACTCCGCATAAGGAAGGCACGGTCACCATCACCGTCACGACGGCCAAGCAGAACAAGCGCGCGACGGTTCGAGTGAAGGTGGTTGACCCGTACAAGCCGACCGGCATTGCTCTCAATCAGACCGGCACGGTCAGCCTTGACATTGACAAGACGCTGACGCTGGGCTACAGCCTCATCCCCGAGACCGCGCAGAGCGAGGTGAGCTGGCGCTCGAGCAGCGACAAGGTGGCGACGGTCGAGAACGGCGTGGTCACGCCACATAAGGAAGGCACGGTCACCATCACCGTCACGACGGCCAAGCAGAACAAACGCGCGACGGTTCGAGTAAAGGTGGTCGACCCGTACAAGCCGACCGGCATCAGCCTGAACCAGACCGGCGCGGTCAGCCTTGACATCGACAAGACGCTTGAGCTGGGCTACAGCCTGATTCCCGAGAGCGCGCAGAGCGAGGTGACCTGGCGCTCGAGCAGCGACAAGGTGGCGACGGTCGAGAACGGCATTGTCACCCCGCATAAGGAGGGCACCGTCACCATCACCGTCACGACCGCCAAGCAGCACCGCCGCGCGACCGTCCGCGTGAAGGTGGTCGACCCGTACAAGGCCACCGCCATTGCCGCGCCCGCGAACCGGACGGTGCGCGAGGGCGAGACGTTCACCCTGAGCTACACGCTGACCCCGGCGACCGCGACCAGTCCGGTCACGCTGACCTCGGGCAACAAAAACGCGGTGCAGGTGAACGCGGACGGCACGCTGACCGCGCTCAGGCCCGGCACGGCGACCGTGACCCTGCGCACCTCGACCGGCCGCACCGCGCGCACCCGCGTGACGGTGGAAAAGGCTCCCGAGCCGACGGCCACCCCTGTGCCGACCGAGACGCCTGCGCCGACTGAAACGCCTGCGCCCACTCACGCGCCGGGCGGAGAGGCCCTTTCACTCACGGAGCTGAACGCCGCGCTGGCCGCGGGCACGCTCCGGGGCGACGAGCTGCTCGATGCGCTGGACAAGTCCTTCGCCGTGGGCAAGATCAGCGCCAGTCAGTATGAGGAGATCGTCCATCGCGCCTATAACGCGGGCATGCTGAACGACGCGCAGTACGACCGCTATCTGGAAAGCGTCGGAAACACCAGCTCCAGTGAGAATACTTACAGTGCGGAGAAAATGCGCATGCTGATCCTGACGGGCGAGGTGAAGGGACGCGAGCTGGAGGAGATGCTCGTGCGCTCGAACAACGTGGGGAAGATCACCGCGGACGAGGCCGCGACCCTCACTGCCTGCGCCATGGACGCGGGTCTGCTGAGCGACGCGCAGTACGCGCGCCTGGTTGAGCGCTTCGGCTATCCCACGGCCAAGCCCACGCCCACCCCCGCGCCAGGCAAGGAAGCCTACGCGTACACGATTGAGAAGCTGAACATGCTGGTTGCGGCGGGCGAGGCGGAGGGCGACTACCTGTACGAATGCGTGCGCAAGTCGCTGCAGGAGGGCACGATCACCAAGGCGCAGGGTGCGAACTTCGCGCTGACGATGGTTGACAACGGCCTGCTGACCGAAGCACACTGGGCGAAGCTCAATGAGGAATTCGGCCTGGACAGCGTACCTGCGGAGCCCACGGTCAGGCCCACCTCCACCCCTGCGCCGGGCGAGGCGTTTGCCTGCTCGATTGAGAAGCTGAATATGCTGGCCGCGGCGGGCGAAAACGAGGACTACATCTATCGCTGCCTGCGCAAATCGCTGCAGGAGGGCACGATCTCCAAAGAGCAGGCGACTGCGTTTGGCGACTACGGCATACTGACGGACGCGCACTGGGCGAATCTTGCCGAGGAATTCGGCCTGTAAACCGAGTGACCTTATCATGACCCGCTCTCCTTTTTGGAGGGCGGATCTTTCTGTGCGGAAACCCGGCTTGCCCGGGTCGGCAGCAGACAAACTTCGGTGGGGGTCTGGGGGAGCGCGAAGCGAATGCGGAGCCTCCCCCAGCCCGCGGCGGACAGCGTCC
>CAKUFB010000226.1 GCA_934647145.1 uncultured Clostridia bacterium | reverse complement strand
GATTAGAGCCTCAGGGTACTTCGTGGTCAGAAAACTCGGGAAGACTACCCCATAACCTGCTGCCGCCGGATAGAACACGAATTCGGGAACCATAGATTCAAGTTCCCGAATTCTGCCTTGCTGACCACCCTGCAGGCTCTCTGGCTGGGGGAGGCTCCGCTATCGCTTCGCGCTCCCCCAGACCCCCACCGAAGTTAGCTTGCTGTAGGTCAGCGGGGCCGACGGCCCCCTGCTGCCGCCGGGCAGTGCCCGGTTCCACCTGCTGGCGGCAGGCTGAGCCTGCACCCACCGGGCAGTGCCCGGTTCCACCTGCTAGCGCCGGCCACACGTACCCTTCGGCCATAGATTAGAGCCTCAGGGTACTTCGTGGTCAGAAAACTCGGGAAGACTACCCCATAACCTGCTGCCGCACATTCTATCGACGACTATCGGCCGCCATAGATTAGAGCGGCCGAAGTCTCCGTCTGTGAACCCCACCGCCTGAAATGCAGGTGCCTCCCCTTTCAGGGGAGGCACGATATGCGCGACCAGGGCGCCCCTGAAAGGGGAGCTGTCGCTGAAAGCGGCTGAGGGGTTAACTCCCGGAGCACAGCCAGACAAACATTTTATTGAAGAAAAGAAGGTTTTCATCATGGACAAGAAACTCAAGGTCGCCGTCATCGGCTGCGGCGGCATTTCCGGCGTGCATCTGCCCGCCTACGCCAAGAACCCGAACGTGGAGCTCTACGCCCTGTGCGACATCAACGAGAGGAACCTGAACCATCGCGGCGACGAGTATCATGTGGATCCGTCCCGCCGCTTCCTGAACGTGAACGACATGCTCGCGGCCTGCCCGGAGCTCGACGCGGTCAGCGTGTGCACCTGGAACGCCGCGCACGCCGAGTGCGCCATCGCCGCCCTGAACGCCGGCAAGCACGTGCTGTGCGAGAAGCCCATGGCCATGAACGCGCAGGAGGCCGAGGCGATGGCCGACGCCGCCCGCAGGAACGGCAAGCTGCTGATGATCGGCTTTGTGCGCCGCTTCGGCAACGACTGCTGCCTGCTCAAGGACTTCATCGACAACGACCAGTTCGGCGAAATCTACTACGCCAAGACCACCTACCTGCGCCGCAAGGGCTTCCCGGGCGGCTGGTTTGGCGACAGGGAGCGCTCGGGCGGCGGCCCGCTGATCGACCTGGGCGTACACGTGATCGACATGACCCGTTACCTGATGGGCCGTCCGCAGCCGGTCTCGGTCTACGGCGCGACCTTCAGCAAGCTGGGCGCGCGGGAGAACATCAAATCCGGCGTGAGCTACCTCTCCGAGAGCCGCGAGGAGGGCAAGAAGGATATCTTCAACGTCGAGGACATGGCCACCGCGATGGTGCGCTATGACAACGGCGCGGTGCTGCAGGTCGAGGCCAGCTTCAGCCTCAACGCCAAGGGCAGCGGCACCACCCAGCTCTTCGGCACCAAGGCGGGCGCCAGTCTGGACGGCGACAAGCTGGAGATCTACAACGAGTACAACGGCTACATGGGCAACGTGACCCTGGCCGACGTGCCCACCGATTTTGGCAACGCCTTCGACAAGGAAATCGACCACTTCGTGGACTGCATCCTGACCGGCGCGCCCTGCCGCAACCCGGCCGAGGACGGCGTGACCCTGATGAGAATCCTGGACGCCATCTACGAATCCGCCCGCACCGGCCACGAGGTCGTGCTCAAGTAACTGATAAAGGAGCATATGATCATGAAAATCAGCGTCAGCAGCTATAGCTTTTTGAAGTATCAGAAGCAGACCCAGTGCAATTACATCGACCTGTGCGACAAGGCGAAGGAGCTGGGCTTCGACGGCATCGAGTTCACCGACCTGCTCCCCGAGGTTTCCGGCAAGGAGCCGCTCGAGGCCGCCCGCGAGATTCGCGAGCACTGCGAGAAGATCGGCCTGACCGTGGTGGCCTACACCATCGGCGCGAACTTCCTGTGCGACGATCCCCAGGCCGAGGTCGAGCGCGTCAAGGCGTGCGTCGACGTGGCGGTCGAGCTGGGCGCGGGCGTGCTGCGCCACGACGCCTGCTGGGCGCTGCCCAAGGACAAGGGCCGCTATACCTGGCGCGAGGCCGTCAGCGACGTTGCCCCCTTCATCCGCCAGGTCACCGAGTACGCCGCGGCCAGGGGCGTGAAGACCTGCACCGAGAACCACGGCTACATCCTCCAGGACAGCGAGCGCGTCGAGACCCTGATCCGCACCGTCAACCATCCCAACTACGGCTGGCTGATCGACATGGGCAACTTTATCTGCGCCGACGAGGACAGCGTTCACGCCCTGGGCACCGCCATTCCCTACGCCTTCCACGTCCACGCCAAGGACTTCCTGCGCAAGAGCGGCAGCGAAATCAATCCCGGCAAGGGCTGGTTCCGTTCCCGCGGCGGCAGCTACATCCGCGGCACCGCGGTCGGCAATGGCGTGATCCCGGTCGCGCAGTGCGTCTACATGCTCAAGAACGCCGGCTACGAGGGCTTCCTGTCCATCGAGTTCGAGGGCATGGAGGACAACCTCACCGCGCTCGAGGCGGGTCTGGACTACCTGCGCCGCGTCACCGAATAACGAGCCGCCATACAGACATCCCCCGAGGACATTGACCGTCCCCGGGGGATATTTCATCCTAGATGCGTCCGACCAGATCCCGGCACAGCAGCACCAGGTCGTACCGTATGCCCCTGCGGCTGCGCCATTCGCGCTGCGACCACTCTTCCTGGGACACGTCGTCTCCGCCGTAGATCAGCGCGCCGTAGTCGATATGCCTGAACTGAGCCACGGCCAGGCACCCCGCCTGTTCCATTTCAACGATCTTTGCGCCCTCAGCCCTGCGCCGGGCGATTCGGTCGTTGGTCTCGCGATAGATCGCGTCGGTCGTCCACACGAGTCCGCGCAGGTAGGAAATCCCGCGCGCGTCGAGCTCCCGGCTGATGCGCCCGTTGACCTGCCCATCCGCATACACGACGCGCGACGGCGGCAGGTAGTGGTAGGAGAAACCCTCGTCGCGGATCGCGCCGTCAACCAGCAGCAGCTGCCCCACCTCGATGTTTTTGTCGAGCACGCCGCCGCCCCCGCAGAACATCACCTTGCGCACGCCCATGCCGTTCATCATGTCCAGGTTTCCTCCGCAGGCCGGGCAGCCGATCGCGCCCAGCACGAGCTGCACCTCCGAATCCGCAAAGCGATAGACGGACACCGGGTTCTCGCCGGGCAGCACGCGGTCAAGGAAGATTTTCCTCTCGCTGAGCAGCGCCTCAATCACCTCCGGAAAGAAGCAGATCACCAGACGCTCGCCGAGCGTCTGTTCAGCCTTCGGGCTGATCTTCGCGGCCCTGCAGGGATCAAATTCAAGGATGGGATACAGGTGCTCGTCCATCGTCTTTTCCTCCCGTTCCGCCGCCTGTTCGACAGCGTTTTGCGAATCATACCATCAAACGCCGCGCCTGTCAACGGATGAAGGAGAAATTCCTCACAGCTCCGGCCACTTCGTGTCCTTCTCGGAGAAGATCAGCTCCATGCCCTCGGGAATCGGCCACTCGACCCCGATCGTGGGGTCGTTCCAGATCAGGCCGCCCTCGTCGCCGGGATGGTAAAAGTCGGTCACCTTGTAGCAGAACTCGGCCTTCTCGCTGAGCACCAGAAAACCGTGCGCGAAGCCCTCGGGAATGTAGAACTGCCGGAAGTTGTCCTCGGACAGCTCCACGCCGAACCACTTGCCATAGCTCTTCGAGCCCTCGCGCAGGTCGACCGCCACGTCGAACACCGTGCCCCGCACCGCGCGCACCAGCTTGGCCTGCGGGAACTGCTTCTGAAAGTGCAGCCCGCGCAGCACGCCCCTGGCCGACATGGACTGGTTGTCCTGCACGAACACGCGGTCAATCCCCGCCTCCTGCAGGTCGCGCGCGTTGTACGTCTCCACAAAGTAGCCGCGGTTGTCTCCGAACACGGTCGGCGTGATGACCTTCAGGCCCTCGATGACCTGCCCGTCCCGCGCGCGGCATTCCTCCACAGTAATCTTGCCCATGTGTATTCCTCTTTTCTGTTTTGATCGTGTTTTCAGGCTCAGGCCGCGCAGGCGTGATGCTCGGCCTTCTATTGCTGTCCATGCTGCCCTTCCGGCGCAGTCTCCCTTTCCTCTCACGAAGAAGTCGGCCCCGCTGGCCGGCAGCAGGCTAGCTTCGGTGGGGGCTGGGGGAGAGGCCGGCAGCGCCGACAGCCACTTGCTGCCGCGCATCCTATCGTCAGGCTATGCGCTATTCAAGAGCCTCCCCCAACCGCCCTGCGGCGGCTGCGCCGCCGCAGGGCGGGACGCTGGGGAGGGCGGCCTGAACGGCGCGCGCCTCCCCAGACCCCACCCACGAGCCTGTCGGCTCGCAAGGAAGCGATTCCCTGAAGGGAATCGCATTTGGCGGGCGGCTGCGGCCGCCCGGAGGATCGCCCCGCCGCATGGCGCTCCCTCATCGCGAGTCGGCCGTCAGCAAGCTAACTTCGGTGGGGGTCTGGGGGAGCGGTCGGCAGGGCCGACGGCCACTTGCTGCCGCGCATCCTATCGTCAGGCTAT
>CAKUFB010000225.1 GCA_934647145.1 uncultured Clostridia bacterium | reverse complement strand
GTTTGACAGGTACCTGGACGAGACGCTGAACACGAAGGTCAACTGGATTCAGGTTGCATCAGCCGACTTTGACCAGAAGCTGAGCGTGGTGCTCTCTTCGGGCGATCTGCCGGACGTGATCCGCGCGGGCGGCTCCGCCCAGGTTTCCGCGCTGCTGGATCAGGGTGCGATCATCGAGCTGGACGGCCTGCTGGAGCGGTACGGCGCGGATATCATGGCCAAATATGAGAAGTGGAACGGCATGATGAACGTGCGCAACGCGAACGACGGCCACATCTACGGCGTGTATGGAGTGGAGGGCATCGAGAGCGCCAACTGCATCGCAGTTCGCCAGGACTGGCTGGACAGGCTGGGGCTGGCCATGCCTGTGACGCTGGACGAGTGGATGACCGCCTGGTACGCCTTCAAGGAGAACAAACTGGGCGGCGATCAGACCTATCCGATCGGCAATGTCATCGATCCCATCTTTGACTGCTTCGGCATCAAATACACCCGTGACTACCGTTACGTCGTGCTGGAGGACGGCTCACTGGTCAACCGCTACGAGCACGAGCATTATCTCGAGGCGCTGGAGCTGCTGGCCCGGCTGTACGCGGACGGCATCATCAACCCCTACGTCTTCACCCAGAGCGGCGCGGATCTGGACACCATGGTGTATAACGGATATATCGGCATGATGGATCACACCGGTCAGAAGATCGGGCAGGAGTACAACGTCGAAATGGAAAAGACGATTGAAGGTGCCTGGTTCACGCCCACCGCGCCCATCAAGGGGCCCTACGGAGATCAGACCGTGCGTGGCCGCGGCGGCGTGGGAAATGCCTGCGCAGTCATCACGGTTCAAGCCCAAAACCCCGAGAACATCATGAAGTACCTGAATTGGTTATACAGCGAGGAAGGCGTCGTCGTGACCAACTTCGGCATTGAGGGCGAGACCTTTGACAGAGTGGACGGTAAGCCCGTGCTGCGCGCCGAGTGGTGCAACTATACCGAGAAGCTATGGCCCAACGGCATAGGCTGCGTCTACAAGGGCGCGTTCGACTGGAGCAACGACCAGTTCGTGCAGGTCATGTTCGGCGGCAAGGCGAAGGAGGAGCTGAGCAGGTACGATCTGTCCGCCTATCAGGCCTACATGGAGGTCAACCAGGGCTACCTGCATACTCCCTACGTGCAGTTCACCACCGCCACTGAGGTGGAAAAAGGCGCCGACCTGTGGGAGCAGCTGAAGAACGCCGAGCGGCAGGCCATCGTCGGCGAGATCACGATCGAGCAGTTCGGGGAGGCTCTGGCCAGGGCGAAGGCTGCCGGCATGGATCAGATCATGTCGGAGGCGCAGGAAATCTGGGGCAAGCTGCAATAATACTGCAATCAACTGGTTTTCGGGCGGCTGTCCTTGCGCAGCCGCCCTTTCCCGGGAGAAGGAGGGGTATGATGAAGCTGCGAATCATTGACGAGAATACCTGGCTGTTTCCGGATACCGAGCCGGCCGCGGCCCAAACGACGGAGGCGCTGCTGGCGCGAAACGGCCATACCGGCGTGCAGCTCTGGACTGATCGGTCGTCCGACCGCGTTCGGGTCGAGTTTTCCCTGCCCGAGGGTATCGGCGCGAGGGTCTATCAGATGCTGCCCACCCGCGTGGAGGCCAACAGCGGCGCGAAGACGCATACTGCCTCGGACTACAGCGAGGTCTGCGACTTTGTGACCCACAGGGCGCCGTTTGAGGTGTACGACATCACCGCGCCGCTGCACGCGGAGGCGCTGAGGGGGACGGGCAGCCTGGAGGCTCCGCTGAAGCGCGGGCCGGTGGTGCTGTTTGTGCGGCTTGAGGCGGCGAAGGACATGACCCCGGTTCGGGGGCGGATCAGCCTGCGGCTGGAGGCGGGCGGCGAAGCGGCCGGGGCGGAGCTGCCGGTGGAGGTGGCCGGCGCCCGCGTGCCGGAGCTCTCGAGGGAGGGCTTCGGGATTGTGAACTGGCTGGAGCTGGAGGAAATCTGCGCGCTTCATCAGGTGGAGATGGATTCGCCCGCCTTCTGGCGGATTGTGGACGCCTATCTGGACAACCAGCTGGAGCTCAGATCCAATCACCTGATGCTGCCGGGCGGGCAGCCGGTGCGGGACGCGCGGGGCAGGGTGGAGGGGTTTGACTTCTCGCGCTGCCGGAGGCTGGGCGAGATGGCCGAGAAGAAGGGCTTTTCCTGCCTGTACGGCGGCTTTGTGGCGCACTGGATTCACTGGCAGGATGCGGAGATCATGCTGCTGTGGGACCGCGCGGTCGACGTGACCTCCCGCGAGGGCTACCGTCAGCTCAAGCTGTACTTCACCGGCCTGTGGGAGCTGGTCGCGCAGATGAACTGGCAGAGCCAATGGATGCAGTGCCTGGTGGACGAGCCGCAGTTTGCCAACAGCGCGGCCTACCGCATCCTGTCGGACATCTGCCGCAAGTGCATGCCGGGCGTAACGATTCACGACCCGGTGGAGACCTATGAGATTGGCGGGGCGACCGACGTGTGGTGCCTGAAGCAGGCGCAGTTTGATCAGTACCGCGCGATCTGGAAGGAGCTTCAGGGCATGGGGGAGAGACTGTGGGTCTACACCTGCGGCTTTCCTGCCGGCAAGGTCATGAATCGCGCCACCGACCTGCCCCTGCTGGCCGGGCGGCTTCCCTTCTGGCTGTGCGCAAGGGAAGGGTTTGAGGGCTTCCTGCACTGGGGGTATAACGCCTGGAACGGGCGCGACCCGGTCAAGTACAATTGCTGGAACGAGGAAAACTACCTGCTGCCGCCCGGAAACGGCTTCATCGTCTACCCCGGGAAGGACGGCCCGGTCAACAGCCTGCGCGCGCAGATTCAGCTCTTCGGCGCGGAGGACTGCGAGCTGCTGCGGCAGCTGCCGGAGGAGGAAATCCATCGGCTGTGCGGGAAGCTGTGTACAGACTTTTCGCAGTATGTCACGGACGTGAAGACCTTTGCGCAGGTTCGCAGGGAACTGCTTCACAGCGTCCGCTGACGCGCGCAGGGCGC
This sequence comes from uncultured Clostridia bacterium, assembly GCA_934647145.1. Classification (GTDB taxonomy): domain Bacteria; phylum Bacillota; class Clostridia; order Christensenellales; family Aristaeellaceae; genus CAKUFI01. The sequence goes on along the minus strand of CAKUFB010000225.1, from coordinate 1,571 downwards.
ATCAACTCCCTGAGACTCCCACACGGCGTCTCAGGGAGTTTTTTGTGCGGCTGGATGCTCGAGCGGCTGTCCCTGCGCGCAGAGGAAGATCTCCGCGCGACGAAAAGAAGAAAGGAATAGTAAATAGCAGGTGAAGGTCAAATATGAACAAAATATGAACATTAGCACTCGCCTCTTGACAGTGCTAACAAACCGAGTATAATATAAGCTGTACCAGGAAAGAGGGGGCCGCAAGGAACCCGGGTACAGAAATCAGAAGAGCGCTCCGCGGACAGCGGAGCCGGACATAGAGATTGAAAGGAAGTTTTGCTTTATGCTGCCTATGATGTTTAATGAGAATCTGTTTGACAACCTGTTTAACGACGCCTTTGGACGCAGCATGTGGAACGTGGACAAGGAGCTGTACGGCAAGAACGCCGCCCGCGTCATGAAGACCGACGTGCATGAGACCGAGGACAGCTACGAGCTGGCCATCGACCTGCCGGGCTTTAAGAAGGACGAGATCGGCATCGAGCTGAAGGACGGCTACCTGACCGTGACCGCCAGCAAGGGACTGGACAAGGAGGAAGAGGACAAGAAGACCCGCCGCGTGATTCGCCAGGAGCGTTTCGTCGGCACCAGCCAGCGCACCTTCTACGTCGGCGACGTCAAGCCCGAGGAGGTCAAGTGCAGGTATGAATCCGGCGTGCTGATGATTGAGGTGCCCAAGAAGGACGTGAAGAAGGTCGAGGGCCCGCACACCATCATGATCGAGGGCTGACGCCTGAGGTCAAAAAGTAAATCGCGAGGGACGCTGATCGAAGAGATCGGCGTCCCTTTTTCACGCCCCTGCGGCGAGTGCCGAACAGCGTGTGAAGAATGCCTAAACCGTCGCCAGCGCCTTGCGTTTTCGCAGGGCATGTGATATAATGGGAATAAAGAAAACGCATGTTCTGAAGATTTGCGCGGAGGAAACGAAAATGGCGGATAAGAAAGAGAAGTCGCCTGTGGTGCAGGCGTATCACGGCGAGGAACGCAAGAAGGCGCTCGAGATGGCGCTGAGCAAGATCGAAAAGGACTACGGCAAGGGCTCGGTCATGCGCCTGGGCGACACGGCTGACAAGATGCACGTGGAGGTCATACCGACCGGCTGCCTGCACCTGGACTTTGCGCTGGGCGTGGGCGGACTGCCGCGCGGCCGCATCATCGAGATCTACGGGCCGGAATCCTCCGGTAAGACCACGCTGGCGCTGCACACGGTGGCGCAGGCGCAGAAGATGGGCGGAACCGCCGCCTTTATCGACGCGGAGCACGCGCTCGACCCGGTCTATGCCAAGGCGCTGGGCGTGAACATCGACGAGCTGTACGTCTCTCAGCCCGACAACGGCGAGCAGGCGTTGGACATCTGCGAGGCACTCGTGCGCTCGGGCGCGATCGACATCGTGGTCATCGACTCGGTGGCGGCGCTGGTGCCCAAGCAGGAAATCGAGGGCGACATGGGCGACAGTCACGTGGGCCTGCAGGCCCGGCTGATGAGCCAGGCGCTGCGCAAGCTGACCGGCGTAATCTCCAAGACCAACGCCGTGGTCATC
>CAKUFB010000224.1 GCA_934647145.1 uncultured Clostridia bacterium | reverse complement strand
GTCGGCGTTGCCGACTCGGGCAGTGCAAATATACAGCGTGGGCACGGGGCGGTTTTTGTAAATCCCATTTTCCAGAGCAAAAATCGTTTCCCTGCAGTTTTTGCGCCCGGAAATCTCTTAGGTTTAAGCAAAAACTGGTGAGGGTGGCAGGGAGGCTGAAAACCCTTTGGGTTTTCAGGTTTCGCCCTTGGCGAAACTGCCGACGGCTCAAATCGTAGATTTGAGGCGCGGCACCTGGCCGGGGAGCGTGCTTCCCCGTCCACCAGCTTGTCAAAATCTATTTTGACAAGCTGAGACCGGAGCTGTTTGCACAGTCTCCGGTCTTTCGTATGCCCTGAAATCCGCTTATCGGATCGTCTCGAACGCCTTCATCCACTCGCGGGCGATCAGCTCATGTCCCATGGGGGTGGGGTGTACGCCGTCGCGCAGCCAGTAGCCCGGCTCGGCCAGCCGGCAGGCCTGGTCAAAGCGCGCCTGCAGCGGTACGAAGGCCGCGCCGTGACGCTCGGCCACGCGCCTTGCGGCCTGCGCGCGCAGCGGTACCTCGGAGGCGAAGAAGTCCCACCTGCCGGGCTCCTCCTCCGCCTTCGTCGCCGTGCCCGGCAGCACGAACGGCTCCAGGATCATCAGGCGCACATTCGGCAGCGCCTGCTGTACCTCGTCCAGCAGCAGGTCGTAGACCTTCTCGAACTTGGGCGCGCTCACGCCGTTGGGACAGGCGCCCAGATCGTGCCACACGTCGTTCACGCCGATCAGTATGCTCAGGCAGTCGGGCGCGACGTTGATCATGTCGCACTTGATGCGGGCGTACAGATCCACCACGCGGTTGCCGCTGACGCCGCGGTTCTCGATTTCGTACTCGCCGGGGCAGTCAAAGCCCAGCCTCGCCTTCACCAGCAGCGGATAGCCGCAGCCCATGCCGTCCGCGCCGTTCGGGTTGGTGCGGCTGCGGCATACGTCGGTAATGGAGTCGCCCTGAAACAGGATTTTCTTCATGTCGTATCGCTCTCTTTCGTCAGTCTGCGGATATTGTAATCCACAACGCGCCGCCTGTCAATCGCTTTGCCGCGGCAAACGGCCAAAAACAGGACGTTTTCGCCCTGCAAGGCCTGCAATCAGAGCGGCCGGATCAGCTGCAGATCGAAGGGCTCTTCCTCAGCCAGCCTGCGGATCACGTTCTCAGCGTACACGCAGCCCATTGTCCGGTAAAACGCGATGGTCTCCTTCGAGCTGCACGCGGAGATGTACAGGCTTTGCGCGCCGCGCGCCCTGCCCACGGAAACCGCCTGCGCAAACAGCGCCCGCCCCAGGCCCCGGCGCCTGAACTCGCGGGAAACATGCAGGCTCTCGACGACCATGCGGCCGTCGTCCAGCGCGTCGCCCAACTGCACGAAGCCCGCGACGCGCCCGTCTATGAACGCGCCATAAGCCGTATGTCCCGGCGAAAGCAGCTCGCGCGCCTTTTCGCGCCTGTGCTCGGGCGACCAATCGTCGACGAAGGACTGACGCACCAGCCGATAGCCGTCCGGCGCCTTCCTCCAAACCTCGGTCACAGGCTGTGTGCGCACAAAGCCGTCCAGCGAGCGGGACGTGAAATTCTCAGGGGTCAGTCTTACAATGCGGAATTCAGGCAAGGCAATCTCCTCCGTGTCAGGCAAAAGTGATATAGAGCGGGTAGTGGTCGGAAATGGCGTCGAACCACTCGTCCTCCAGGCGCAGATAGTCGCCGATGACCAGGCCGCTGTCTTTTCGCACCAGGATGTGGTCTATGGCCTGCTCAAACGCGCCCGCCTCGGCGCGGGAATATCCGCCGGGGCCGCAGGGGTGATGGCCGCGGGTGTCGCTGCGGCGGCCGGTCGCCAGCTCGTGCGCGTCCACCCAGCCCATTTCCCCGGCCGTGTTCAGGCATTGACTGCCCATCGCCGCGTTCAGGTCGCCCACCAGCACGCCCGGACAGGCGTATTTGGCCGTGACCTCCTCAAGGCGAGTGAGCGCCAGGCGAATCTGATAGGCGCGCGCCTCGGCGGAATGCGCCTGATAGTTCGCCGCGCCGAGCTTCGAGGATTTCCACCACAGATGCGTGGTCATCACGGCGAAGCGGCGGCCGGTCGCGCGCTCCTCGAACACGCCGAAGGCATAGGACTTGGTCTCATGGTTGTTGAAGCTGCCCTCAAGGCCGGGCACCTCCTCCGAATAGCGGAAAAAGCCGCTCTCGATCAGCAGCAGCTTGTCCTGGCGGTAGAGAAGGGGCGTGTCGCCGCCGGTGATCAGCTCGTAGCGCAGGGTCTGGCCGTCCTTTTCGAAGCGGGACATCTGCTCCATCAGCAGGGTGTTCATCCGCACAGAGGCCTCCTGAATGCCCAGCACGTCGGGCGCAATCTGCTGATAGGCCCGCACAAGTCCCTTCACGCGGGTCTCAGCAGAGCAGTCCTCGCCCTTCTGCGCCCAGGCGGGGCAGTTATCGTCGCATTTCCACTGGTTGTTTGACAGAATCAGCATGCACAGCTTCCTTTCTTTGACGGAATATCAGAAGGGCCGGCGGCTTATGCTGCCGCCGGCCGGTTGCGCGCGCTCAGCGTCCGGAGAGCACGTCCTTTTCATACTGCCTGATCTGAGACAGCCACGCGTCGCCGACGGGCACGTTCTGCTGCGCGCAGAAGTAGTCCCACACGGGCGCGAAGGGCAGGGTCTTCTCCTCCTCCATGAGGGCGAGGCGGCCGGTGTAGTCCCAGTTTTCCTCAGCCTGCCTGATGGGGGCGTAGGGCTCGAGGTAGGCCTTGAGCAGCGCCTTGCGGGCGTTGCGCATGCCAATAACCCAGGCGGCCAGGCGGTTGATCGACGCGTCGAAGTAGTCCAGCGCCAGGCACACGCGCTCCTCGTAGCCGCCGCGCACCACCTCGTTCATGATGTTCTGAAGCTCGTCGTCCAGGGTGATGACGTGATCGCTGTCCCAGCGAACGCCGCGGGAGACGTGCAGCAGGATCTTGGGCATGAACTGCAGGAGGGCGGAAATCTTGGCGGAAATGACCTCGGTCGGGTGGAAGTGACCCGCGTCGAGGGTATACATGACGCCGTGCGTCAGGGCATAGCCCATCATCAGCTCATGGGAGCCGACGGTGTAGCTCTCCACGCCCAGCGCGAACAGCTTGCTCTCCACCGAGTCGAGCACCAGCTTGGGATCGATCGGGTCGGCGAAGATCCGGTTCAGGGAATCCACCATGCGCTGACGGGGGGCTACGGTGTCGGCGGGAATGTCCTTGTAGCCGTCGGGCATCCAGTGGTTGATGACGCAGGTCTTGCCCAGGCGCCTGGCAAACTCGGCGCCGATCTCGCGGCAGCGCTTGCCGTGCTCGACCCAGAAGGTGCGGATCTTCTCATCCGGGTGGGACAGCGTAAAGCCGTCGGCGGCATAGGGGTGAGAGAAGCAGGTGGGGTTGAAGTCCAGGCCGATCTTCTTCTCGGCCGCCCAGTCCACCCAGTTTTTGAACTGCTCGATGGTGTACGCGTCGCGGTCGACCTTCCTGCCGTTCAGCTCGGCGTAGGAGGCGTGCAGGTTGAACTTCAGCGCGCCGGGGATCATCGACATGGCCAGATCCGCGTCCTGACGGATTTCGTCGCCGCTGCGCGCGCGGCCGGGATAGTTGCCGGTGGTCGCAATGCCGTTGCCCGCACCGCCGCCCTCGCCTTCACAGCCCACGACGTCGTCGGCCTGCCAGCAGTGCATCGAAATCGGCACCTGAGCACACTTTTTCATCGCCTGCTCAACGTCCACGCCCTGTGCGGCATAGACCTCTTTGGCGTATTCATAGCCCTTGAGAATCAACTGATCGTTCATGAAAACGAGCCTCCTTATGATGCGTTTGCTTACAATAATCTTATTATACAGCACGCGGCGCGGCTTGTAAATCCGTAATTTGCATGAATCCGCTTTGAATACCGCGCGCGAATGTTGCTCAATCGTCAGAAATTCACAAAAGACCGCTTGCCAAGCGCGCGCAATGGTGGTATAATAAACAGGCTTAAATAAGGGGAGGGTATTCTGATGGAAGCATTGCTTGTGATTATCCATATTTTCCTGATCATTGCCGCGCTGGTGCTGGTCGCCGCGGTTCTGATGCAGGAGGGCAATTCCCAGGGTCTGGGCGCGATCGGCGGCGCCGCGGAGACGTTCCTGGGCAAGAACAAGTCCAAGAGCCTGGAAGGCAAGCTGGAGCTGATCACCAAGGTCAGCGCCGGTGCGTTTGTCGTGCTCGCTCTGCTGATGGTTCTGGTTCAGAACATCGTGGGCTGATTTTTTCAGGTTTATCGCAAAAAGGCCGGGATGCAATATCCGCGGCCTTTTGGTGGTTCAATAAAAGCAGCGTCCACGTTTTTCCGGGCGCTGTTTTTGCGCTGCTTTTCAGGTGTCGAGCAGAGATCAAGCGCTCATGCTTTTCTCCGGATGAGGTAAACGAGCGGTACGGGGACTGATGAGGCCGCAATCGATGATGCGCGGCCTTGCTCGCCGCCGATCTGCAGTGCCTGTACCCGCTTGCCGATCGACAGCAGGCAGCGCTGCCTGCTGTCGATCGGCCAGTTCCGCCGGGGGTGGGGCCGC
>CAKUFB010000223.1 GCA_934647145.1 uncultured Clostridia bacterium | reverse complement strand
CCCTCGCAGCTGACCATCTCCGGCGCGTCGAGCGTGGTGCAGCGCATTGCGCAGGCGCAGGCGCTGGTCAACGTCGAGGGCATGACCTCCGGGCGCAACGTCTCGGTGAAGTACGCCCTGCTCGACGAGGAGGGCAACGAGGTGACGCAGCTGGTCAGCAAGCCCACCTCCTCGGTCATGGTCGGCCTGTCCATCGACCCGATCGCCCGCCTCAGCGTGGACGCCAGCATCGAGACCGCCACGACCGGCACGCTGCCCGAGGGGTATAAGATCACCCGCGTCGAGGTGCAGCCTGAAACCATCACCGTGGCGGGCGACCCCAGCCTGCTGGGCGAGCTGGAAATGCTCACCTTTGAGCAGGTCAACGTCACCGGCCGCACGCAGAGCTTCAGCACCGTGGCCGCGGTCAACGCGCTGGACGCAATGAAGTACGTCTCCACCCGTCAGGTCACCGTGACCGTCTACATCGAGGAGGAAAGCCAGATCGCCCGGTTCGAGAACGTCAATCTGTCGATCAGCGGCCTGAGGGAGGGCTGCGCGGCCGAGCTCTCCGACGAAACCGTGCGCGTCAAGGCCACCGGCGCCTACTCCGAGATGGGGCATCTGGCGGCAGGCCACCTGCTGGCTCGCGTCGATCTGACCGGCCTGGCGCCCGGCGAATACGACGTGCCGGTTCAGGTCACCGCTGATAACTATCCTTCGGTCGCTTTCGAGGCGGAGCCGCAGACCGTACATGTCGTCATTCGCACCGCCAGGTGACCGCACAGGGAGGAATGAATCTTGGGAAGCAATCAATTCGCTGAAAAACTGGTCGAGGTCATGCTCAGCTGGATGCGGCTGCTGGTCAACTGGTTCTGGGCGCTTTTCCGCTCCGGCGCGCCCTCCGGCCTGAGCAAGTGGTTCGCGGGCAGCTGGAAGGGCGTCGTGGTGACGCTGATGCTGGCAGGCGTCCTCATCGACTGGCTGGTCTGGATGATCCGCTGGAGGCCCTACTGGCTCTGGTTCCGCAAGAAACAGATCATTTATGAGGACGAGGAAAAGCCCCGCCGCGAAAGAGAGGAGCGCGTCGAACGCCCCCGCGAGGTCGAGCGCTTCCGCGGCGCGCGCCGCGCAGGGGAGGACGACTTCGAGGATCCCTTTGCCGAACCGGCGAAGCGCCCCGCCCAGGCCGCGCGCTTTACCGGCTGGGACAGCGCCGACGACCCCTACGCGCCCGCCCAGCCCGCCCAGCCCGCCCAGCCCCAAAAGCGGCGGACGGACAGGTACGCCGATTGGGACAGCACAGACGATCCCTACGCCCAGTAATCGCAAAATACAGACGCGGACGCGACCTGTCAACAAGTCGTGTCCGCGCCTGTTCGTTTACACAGGGCATGGTGGAAAAGGAAGCCAGAACGTTCCCCCTGCCTCTTCAAAGGCTCTTCCGACCGCACAAGGCTCGCATGCGCGTCAGCCGAATACGCTGCAGGAGGGAGCAGCCGCAAAGGCCGCTCCCCCATTCCGATCAAAAGCCAGGAGAAATGCCCGAAATGGGCGGTTTTTTCACCATACCCGCGCCTGTTCGTTTGCCAGCGCTCCCTTTGCCTGGCAAAGGCTCGCACCTGAGCCTTCGTCGGGCGCATTGGCTGAGCCATTCGCGCACAGCAAAAGGGAGCAGCCGCAGCGGCCGCTCCCTCCTGTCGTATATGAAGCTACTGAACCGCGATGAGGTAGTAATACAGCGGCTGTCCGCCCATATGCACCTCGACGTCGCAGTCCGGATACTTTTCCTGCGCCTCGTCAAACAGCGCCTGCGCGTCCGCCTCGGCGGTATCCGCGCCGTAGTAGATGCTGATCAGCTCGCTGTCCTCAGTCACCATCTTGTCCAGCAGCTCGCGCGCGACCTCGGTCACGTCGTGACCCAGGCAGTTGATCTTGTTGTCGATCATGCCCATGATGTCGCCCTGGTGGATGTCCATGCTGTTGAACGTCGTATCGCGCACCGCGTAGGTGATGGAGGCGGTATGCACCATTTCGGCCGCCTCGCGCATGGCCGCTTCGTTTTCCTCGCCGGTCGCGCTTTCAGAGAAGGCAATGGCGGCGGACAGCCCCATGGGCACCGACTTGGTGGGCAGCACGTAGACCTTGCGCTCGGTCAGCTCAGCCGCCTGCTGCGCGGCCAGGATGATGTTGGAGTTGTTGGGCAGCACGAAGACCTCCTTGGCGTGGGTGCTGTCGATGGCTTCGACCAGATCCTCGATGCTGGGGTTCATGGTCTGGCCGCCGTCGACCACCTTCTCCACGCCCAGGTCCTTAAACAGCGAGGCCAGTCCGTCGCCCAGCGCCACCGCGACGATGGCGAAGGGTTTATCCTCCTTGGCCGCGTCCTCCTCGCGCTTCTTCTGGCGCTCGCGGAACTCCTCGAGCATGTTGTCGATTTTGATCGAGTCCAGCTCGCCCAGCTCCAGCGCCATCTGCAGCGCCTTGCCCGGGTCGTTGGTGTGTACGTGAACCTTAACCACCTCGAGGTCGCCGATGACCAGCACGCAGTCGCCGATCTTGCCCAGGCGGCGGCGCAGGCGGGCCACGTCGCTCTCCTTCATCTCCGGGCGGGGATGAGAGACGATGAACTCGGTGCAGTAGGCGAAGGTGATTTCGTCGAGCGAATCGTGGTCGTCCACGTACTCGCCCGGCATCGGCTGCAGGTTTTCAAGGCTCACATCCTCGACCGGCTCGCCGAACAGCGCGGCGCGGAACCCGGCGAAGAACACCATCAGGCCCTTGCCGCCCGAGTCCACCACGCCGGCCTGCTTGAGCACCGGCAGCATTTCGGGGGTCTTTTTCAGGATGGCGTCGCCCGACTCGACCACCACGTTCATCAGCGCCTGCAGGTCGCTCGTGCGCCTGGCCTCGCGCTCGACCTCCTCGGCCACCACGCGGGCAACCGTCAGGATCGTGCCCTCCTTGGGGCGCATGACCGCCTTATAAGCCGTGTCCGCGCCGAAGCGAATCGCCTGGGCAAACAGCGCCGCGTTCACCTCGTCGGCGCCCTCCAGCGCGCGGGACATGCCGCGGAAAATCTGGCTGAGGATGACGCCCGAATTGCCCCGGGCGCCCTTGAGCGCGCCGCGCGCCACCGCCGCGGCCGCCTCGCCCGCCGTCGGGCAGGTGTGCGTGGCCAGCTCCTTCATCGCCGAAGAGATCGTGTGGCACATATTGGTTCCGGTGTCGCCGTCCGGCACCGGGAAAACGTTGAGTGCGTCGATATTCTGACGGTTTTTTTCAAGAAGCGCCGCGCCGGACATGAACATGTCGCGCAGCATCATGCCGTCAATGGTCGTAATAGGCAAAACAATTCCCTCCTTAACCGGCTGTCCGGGCGAACGCGTCAGACGCGAATGTCTTCGACGGACACGTTGACCTTTCCGACCTTGATGCCGGTCAGGTGTTCTACTTTGTATTTCACGGTATCGATGATGGTGGAGGCCACCGCGCTGATCGAGATGCCGTATTCGACGATGATGAACAGATCCACATCCACCGAATCAGCCGAGGGGCGAATGCGCACGCCGCGCCCCAGATTCTCCTTGCCGATCAGCTGTACCAGGCCGTCGGTGGTGCGCTTCGACGCCATCCCGACGATGCCGTAGCACTCCAGCGCCGCATAGCTGGCAACCTTGAGGAGCATCTCCTCGCTGACGGTCACGGTGCCCAGCTCCGTTTGAAACTTGCAATCCATATAGCCGTACCTCCAGAAGAATCAACCTTTACTGATAGTATAGCTTAAAAAATCCGCTGATGCAAGTCAATTGGGTGAAATCATGGGAAAGTTGACTCTCATCGCGAAACTTTTAACCCCTGCGCCGCGATTTGCCGAGTTTTATTTCGTGAAGAATCGGGAAAATCGCAGAAAGTACTTGCAATTTGGGGCAAAAGCTGATAAAATAGATATGCTCTAATGCGAACGCCTAAAAGGAGGTGTGACAGCGATGGGAAAGTTTTGTGAGGTATGCCATAAGGGAATGAGCTCCGGCAATAATGTAAGCCATTCCAATCATAAAACCAGGCGCACCTGGGCTCCCAATACTCAGCATGTTCGCGTGAACGTGAATGGTGTTGCGAAGCGCATGTTCGTCTGCACGCGTTGCCTGCGCAGCGGTAAGGTTGAGCGCGTTTGATGGTTCTTCTGAAAAGACGCAGTCCGGACTGCGTCTTTTTTCTTTTGCCCGAAACGCCCGTCTCCCCCGCTTTTCAGGCTCAGGCCTCTCAGGCAGAGGCGGCGCCTTCTATCGTCTCCCCGGCAGCCCCTTGCGGGGGCGCTCTCCCCATGTCTCCCACCCGCGAAGAATCCGGACCGGGGACAGGCTCAGGGTATGCCCCGGGAATTTTTACAGAGGAAGAATCCTGAGGCTCTCATTTATGGCCGAAGGATTCGCGTTCTGTCGGGCGGCAGCAGGCGGAACCGGGCACCGCCCGGCTGGACAAACTTCGGTGGGGGTCTGGGGGGAGCGGTCGGCAGAGCCGACGGCCACTTGCTGCCGCCGGATAGAACACGAAATCGGGAACCATAAACTGGAGTTCCCGATTTCTTCGAATTCGCAGACTTCCCTGCGAATTTTCTGTCGGCATTGCCTCCCCGGTTGATGCGGGACGGAAGTGCATATACCCGCTTGCCTCACA
>CAKUFB010000222.1 GCA_934647145.1 uncultured Clostridia bacterium | reverse complement strand
ACCAACCAGAACTGCTACCTGCTGCGCGCGAACGAGGGCGTGGAGGTGGTCTGGAAGACCCCCTACGAGAGCGTGGGCGCGAAGGTCAGCGGCGAGGGCGACAGGACGACCGGCGGCGGCCTGGCCTGGGGCGGCGGCTGCTCCCCCTCGCTGACCCCCGACCTGGTGCTGTTTACCGACAACCAGGAGATCGTGAACCTGATCGCATTGGACATGAAGACCGGCGAGAAGGTGGCCAGCCTGCCGGTGCTTGACGACCTGCCCGAGGGCTATCAGGTGGCGGTCGAGAACTCCGCCATCGTCTATGACGACGGCCAGGGCACGGTCAGCACGATCGTGTGCAACTGGTTCGGCGCGGGCAGCGCGGGCCTGGCCAACCCGGACAGCGACTCCTCCATCCAGAGCTACGCCAACATCTACGACATGAACTGGCTGACCCAGGGAAACAGCATGATCGCCCCCGGCGTGCAGCGCGTGGACACCGTCAAGACCGAGACCGGCTATGAGATGAAGAGCGTCTGGAGCCGCAATGATCTGAGCGACACCTCGATCATGAAGCTGTCCACCGCCACCGGCTATATTTACGGCTATGTGCAGGATCTCAATACCCGCATGTGGCAGTACATCATGCTGGACTGGGAGACCGGCGAGACCGTGTTCTCCATGGACGTGGCCAACAAGTTCGGCTACAACAACATGGCCATCGGCATGTACGCCGGCAACAGCGGCAACGCGCTCTACTGCCCGACCGGCTACCTCGAGCTGCTCAGGCTGCAGGATCGCTTCGTGTACCTGCCCGAGATGCCCTATCGCCAGGTTGACCTGGACCAGGCGGCGCGCAGTGTGCTGACGGATGAGCAGTTCGCCGCGGACGGCGGCGAGGGCTCTGTCGCCAGCTGGCTGAACACCGTCTCGGTGCGCAGCGTACACCCCAACACCACCGTGGCCTTCCGCGTGAACAACCTCTCCGGCGACGCCGCCGGCATGAAGCTCTACGCCTACGACGCGCAGGGCAGGCTCACACAGGTCGCGCCCGAGCTGTGGACGATCACCGACGAGAACGGCCAGGCGGTCGAGGCGCTCGAGGACGGCGCGCTGTACGAGCTGCGCGTCACCGTGGCCGACAACGGAGCCTTCGACCTGGACGAGGCGGAGCGGAGCATCAGGGTCTCCGTCGTGCTGGGCAGGTAAGAATGTCTTCTTCGGTCTGACGTATGCCGCGCCAGACCGATTTTTCAAAAACGTACACGGAGGAAGAAGAAGGATGAAGAGAATTCTTGCGCTCGCGCTCGCGGCGCTGACGCTGTGCGCCTGCGCGTCCGCGCAGTCCAGCCTGAACGCCGAGAAAAAGCCGGCGACCGACATCACCGCGCAGAAAAACGCCCAGGTCTATCAGCTGCTCGACTTTTCCGACGAGCAGGAGGGTGAATTTGCCAGCCGCGGCCTGATCGCCGCCCCGGAAAGCCTGACCATCACGGCCGAAAACGGCATGACCATCTGGTCGCAGGACGCGTACAACTTCGTCCGCGAGGCCGAAACCGCGCCCGACACCGCCAATCCCAGCCTCTGGCGCAACACGCAGTACAACGCCCGCTACGGCCTGTTTGAGGTGACCGACGGCATCTATCAGGTGCGCGGCTACGACGTCTCGAACGTCACCTTCGTGCGCAGCGAGCACGGCTGGATCGTCATGGACTGCGCCAGCAGCCGCTACACCGCCGCCGAGGCGCTGAAGCTGTTCCGCCAGGAAATGGGCGACGATCCCATCGTGGCCGTCATCATCAGCCACGCGCACGTCGACCACTACGGTGGCATCGAGGGCCTGATTTCCGCCGGGGACGCGGCCGACCCGACGCTGCCGCTGACCGAGCAGATCGCCTCGGGCAAGACCGCGATTATCGTGCCGCAGGGCTTCGTCAGCGCGGTCATGGAGGAAAACGTGTTCGTCGGCTCCGCGATGAAGCGCCGCGCGATCTATCAGTACGGCAACTTCCTGCCATACGACGCGCAGGGCCGCCTGTCGGTGGGCATCGGCCTGACCGTCCCGCTGGTCGGCACGGGCTATATTGCGCCCACGCTTGAGATCACCGACGCGCTGACCGAGCTCGAGATCGACGGCGTGAAGGCGGTCTTCCAGCTCACCCCCGGCACCGAGTCCCCCGCGGAGATGAACACCTATTTCCCGGAGATGAAGGCGCTGTGGATGGCCGAAAACTGCACCGGCACCATGCACAACCTCTACACCCTGCGCGGGGCCCAGGTGCGCGACGCCAACGACTGGGCGCGCTACATCACCGAGGCGCAGACGCTCTTTGCCGACGCGGAGGTCGTGTTTCAGTCCCACAACTGGCCGCACTGGGGCAGAGACGTGGTGAGCGAATACCTGACCAACACCGCCGCCGTGTACAAGTTCATGCACGACCAGACGCTGCTCTACATCAACGAGGGCTATACCGCCGACGAAATCGCCCAGATGATTCAGCTGCCCGAGGCGCTCGAGAAGGTCTGGTATACCCGCCAGTATTACGGAACGCTCAAGCACAACGTCAAGGCGGTCTACCAGAAGTACATGGGCTGGTACGACGCGAACCCGGTGAACCTGGACGCGCTGGAGCCGACCGAGTACGCGAAAAAGCTGGCCCAGTACCTGGGCGACGCGGACAGGGTGCTGGAGCTGGCGCGCGCCGACTATGAAAAGGGCGAGTATCAGTGGGTCGCGGAAATCACCAACGCGCTGGTCTTCGCCGATCCGGCGAATCAGCAGGCGCGATACCTGTGCGCCGACGCGCTGGAGCAGCTGGGCTATCAGGCCGAGTCGGGCGCGTGGCGAAACGCCTACCTGGTCGCCGCGTTCGAGCTGCGAGGCGGCACGGAAAGCTACCCGCAGACCGGCCGAATCGGCGTGGGCACCACCGCGCAGGGCATGGACGCGCAGACCATGCTGGACTACATGGGCATCATGCTGGACGCGGAAAAGCTGACGGACAGGAGCTTTACCGTAAACCTTCGGCTCGAGGGCGACGACGATTACCTGCTGAAGCTCCACCACGGCGTGCTGCTGTACGATAAGGACGCGCTCTCGGACGACGCCGATCTGACCCTCTCGACCGTTCGCGCGGGCATACTGGCCATCGCAAACGGCAATCAGGAGAACATCGAAAAGCTGGTGACGATCGAAAACGGCGACGAGGCGCTGTTCAAGGCGCTCTGCGAAAGCATGGCCGCGCCGAAGCTGTACTTCAACATCATCGAACCGTAAATTAAGGAGGAGGAATTGTATGAAAAAAGCATTCTGTCTGATTCTTGTACTGCTCGCGCTCTTTGCGCAGGGCGCTGTCTTCGCCGAAAGTGAAAGCGCGGATACGCTGACGAGCCTGCTTTCGGAAACCTGCGATGTGCAGGAGGGTCACTTTGAATACCTGGACACCATCGCGCTGGCCAGTCAGGGCAGGCTGATCTCCTGCTTCGGCAACAACGCGGGCTCGGGCTATCTCGTGCCCATGCTTCCGCCCGCGCCCAACCAGAATCCCGCGCCGGCCACCGAGATGGGCAAGTATAGCTGGCCCGCCGAGCAGCCGTCCGCGCTGTACGATCCGTCTGCCGAGAACGCGCCCGCGAATCCGTATTTCAGCCCGGTCGGCTGGACGTATAAGCTGCGCCAGGACGAGGCGGTGGTGCTCGTGGGCACGCTGCCGCCCGAGTGCAAGTACTTTTCGCTGATCAATTACGTGTTCTCCTCCGCCGTCAAGGCCGGCAAGACCTATGGCGAGCGCAGCTTCTTCCAGTACGGCAGCGCCGAGGCAGGCGCGTACCATCCGGTGTTCGCCAGCCTGGGCGAGCCGGTGAACATGAACAACATCCGCTATGCGGGCGGAGAAACCTGCTTCGGCGGCCAGTTCGCCTACATCGCCTCGGGCAATCAGGACACGGCGCAGGCGGTTCGCGACGCGCTGATTCAGGCCGGCTATGACGAGCGCATGATCAACATCGCGCCGTTCTATGCCGACACGCTGCGCATGGGCCTTGAAAAGGGCGCGGACGTATTCAACATTCTGATGCGCACCTCCCAGCCCGCAGACGAGGCGGCGTTCGAGCAGTGGGTCGCGGCGCTTTCCGAGACCATGAGCGTCTACCGCGTCACGCCCAGGACCGAAACGCCTGAAAACGCCTACGCCTATCCGACGCTCACCCCCCGCGGCACCGGCGTTCACGAGGTGCAGACGCTGCCGGAGGCCGACAAGGCGCTGGACGCGATTCGCCAGCGGCTGATTGAGCAGTACGCCGGCGAATACGACTACGAGGAGCTGAGCGCGCGCATCGCCGTGCCGGAGGGCATGACGGGCTATCTGAACGACGAAAACGCCCAGGGCGACAACCGCGACACCAGCTATCTGATGACCAACGATTTCACGCTGAATTCCGACGAGGATTTCGTGGTGGTCTACGGCGTGAATCACGTCGCCACCGGCAAGGCGACCTACGCCAACACCGTGCTCTACGCGCGCCCGATGCTCAACGGCATCGTCAGCCTGTACGATTCCATGTATGGAAGCTCCGCCGACGCGTATCTCGATGGCGAGAACAGCGGCAGCTATTATGTGATGAAGCTGGCGCGCGCCGCCAAGGACGAGTTCACTGCGGCGATTCCATACAGCACGGA
>CAKUFB010000221.1 GCA_934647145.1 uncultured Clostridia bacterium | reverse complement strand
CTGATCGGCCGCCGCGGCGAGACGCTGGATTCGCTGCAGTACCTGACCGGCCTGTACGTCAACAAGCACCGCAGCGAGTACGTCCGCGTGTCGCTCGACTCTGAAAACTACCGCGGCAAGCGCGAGGAGGCGCTGACCAAGCTGGCGCAGCGCATGGCCGCCCGCGCCCGCAAGACCGGCCGCAAGGTGACGCTCGAGCCGATGAACCCCTACGAGCGCCGCATCCTGCACTCCGCCCTGCAGGCCGATCCTTACGTGACCACCCACAGCGAGGGCGAGGAGCCTTACCGCCGCGTCGTGATCACCCTCAAGGGCTATGAAGATTGACATTCACGTGCACACCAGCGAGGTGAGCGGCTGCGGCCAGCTGCCCGGCGCGGAAATGGCGCGCCTGTATAAGCAGGCGGGCTACGACGCGATCGTCATCACCGATCACCTGATCGCCGGGACGCACCAGGACATGACCCCCGAGGCGCGCGCCGAATGGTACGTCAGCGGCTATCGCGCCGCGAAGGCCGAGGGCGACAGGATTGGTCTGACCGTGCTGCTGGGCGCGGAGCTGCGCTTTTTCGGCGGCAACGAGGACTTCCTGCTCTATGGCCTCACGCCTGAGGACGTGCAGTGGATCTTCGAAAAGCTGGACGCGGACACGCGCCTGGACGGCTTTTACCCGCTGGTCAGGCAGTCCGGACGGATGCTGCTGATTCAGGCGCATCCCTTCCGCGAGCCGCTCCGGCACGCGCCGACTGAGCTGCTCGACGGCGTGGAGGTCTACAACGCCGCCAACTCCAACCACAAGAACCACAACGACCAGGCGCTTGCCTATGCGCGCTCCGCACGGCCCGGTTTCATCCAGACCAGCGGCTCCGACGCGCACATGCTCAGCCAGGTGGGTCACGGCGGGCTGATCGCCGACGCGCCCATCCGCACGGAAAGCGAGCTGGTTTCCTGGCTGCGGGCGCATCCCGTGCCCGAGCGAATCGAAGAATAGCAGCGAGAGATCCCTTTGGACAAGTTCCGAAGGGATCTCTTCATTTTGTCAAAAAGGTTTTGGCAAGATGGCGGACGGAGAAGCAGGCTCCCCGCCAGCTGCCCATGCTGTGAGTCGGCACTGCCGACCAGGCGTTTTCCGGGACTTCCATCGAGATACACCTCCTTTCGGCGGGGTGCGCACATACGCACAAAACACACGAACTTTCTATAAAGTCCAGAGAGAGGAATGTGCTTGGATAATGCCCTGTACATTCCTGCATGCTGTTTTACCCCTAAAAAGTTCCAGGGATTCTTTGTGCGTTTGTGCGTAGAGGGCTTGAGCTTCCCGAAATCATCGGATTTTCCTCTCGCACAAAGGCACGCACAAAGACACGTACAAACGCACGAACTGAGCGCTATTCCCGCCTCTTGTATGCTCTCTGGTAGCCGCAAAATGCAACCTTTGCATTCCAGTCCTGCAAAATCTACCCAGCCCTCGTCAGCATGGCGTGTATGGCCCTGCTCTCGCAGCGGTCGATGCGCCCGGGCGGGTTGCCGAAGACCTCGCAGAAGATCTCCATGCCGCCTCAGTCCTCGGGCAGCAGCTGCCCCCAGTGCCTGCTCCTATGAGAGAGGTTTGTTTTCTGATAGCGCGCGTTGGCTTTCCGACTTGAACTGCGCGGGTTTTTGAGGTATAATCACTGCATGAATGTTTGAAAAACCTGCGTCCCGCGCGGCGAAAGATCGACGCGGGCAGCAAAGGAGGAACCGTATGGCTCAGAAACTGACAATCGCCGTCATCGGCTGCGGAGACTTTGCAAAGAGCTTCGTGCCGCTGTTCAAGGCACATCCGACGGTTGAAAAGGTGTACGTCTGCGACCTGATCCGTGCCCGCGCGGAGGAATACTCGGCGCGCTTCGGCCTGGAGATTGCGGACAGCTTCGAGGATGTGTTGAACAACCCCACGATCACCTGCATCGCCAACTTCACCCAGCGGCATCTGCACGGCCCGATCGTCACCGCCGCACTGCGCGCCGGGAAGCACGTCTACTCCGCGGTGCCGATGGCCAGCCGGGTCGAGGAATGCCAGGAGATCGTCTCGCTGGTGAAGGAGACCGGTCTGACCTACATGATGGGCGAGACCTGCATCTACTACCCCAGCTCGATGTTCTGCCGCGAGCGCTTCCTGCGGGGCGATTTCGGCCGGTTTGTGTACGGCGAATCGCAGTACTATCACGACATTTCGCACTTCCCGCAGAACTTCCTGGCCGACAAAACCAGCGCCGGCGTGCCGCCCTTCTTCTACCCCACCCATTCCACCGCCATGCTGCTGCACGCGACGGACAGCTTCGTCACCCGCGTAACGGCGATGGGCTACGAGGATCAGGAGCCGGACGGCATTTACCGCAGGGGCGTAAACCAGTGGGACAATGTGTACTCGAACGCCTGCTCCCTGATGCGGCTGGACAACGGCGGCGTGGCGCGGATCAACGAGTGCCGCCGCATCGGTCACAAGGCGCCTTCGTCCTGCGTCTCGGGCTTCTACGGCACCCGGGCAGGGTATCAGTTCATGAACGCGCAGCACCTGGTGACCACGCTGTCCGGAACCGGCGTGACGCTTGAGGACGTGAGCGATTACGTGAACCCCGAGGCCATGACCGCGCACCGCGATCTGCCCGACTTTAAGCAGCAGGTGGCCAACCACGCCTGGCAGGGGGACAGCTTCGCGCCGGTTCAGGCTGCTGAGCGCGCCCGCCTGCCTGAAAGCTACAGGGGCCTGCCCAACGGCCACATGGCCTCGCATCAGCTGCTGATCGACGACTTCTGCACCGCCGTCTACCTCGGCAGGCGTCCCACCGTCCACGCCTGGCTGGCCGCGCGCTACACTATTCCCGGTCTCGTCGCGCACCAGTCGCTGCTCAGGGACGGCGAACCGCTCCCCGTGCCCGACTGCGGCATGCCGGAGTGAGGCCGGACGGCGCGCTTGACATCTCCGCGGCCCCATGCTATACTGATTGCGGAAGAGTTTACATATAGAGGCGGTGAAAAGAATGACTGTCTATTCAATCCTCCTGTTTCTCGTGGCCGCGCTGCTGGCCTGGGTGGGCGCGATGATCTACAAGGGAAATACGCAGCTGATTCACGCCTATCACCAGTCAAAGGTTTCTGATGCGGACAGACCTGCCTATGCGAAGGCCTTCGCGAAGGGCATTTTCGTCCTTGCCGCGGCGCTGCTTCTCAGCGGCGTGCTTGCGCTGTGGGGCGCTTCGGGAATGGCCGTATCGCTCATCGTGCTGTTTGCCGGGCTCCTGGTTTCCTTCATCCTGCTGTACCGGGTACAGAAAGAATTCAACGGCGGTCTTTTTTAGGCTCTGCGAAACGGGCGCCTGTCTTCGGATGGGCGCTTTTTACGTACACTTTACGCTGCAAGGCGCTTGACAAATGCCTGTCGCTGAGCTATAATAAGATCAAGAATTAGAATGATTCTTGAAACGACGAAGGACGTGATCCCATGACCAAGCAGCGCGAAGTGATTCTGAGAATCATTCAGTCTTCCGGCCAGCACCTGACGGCCGAGCAGATCTTCCTGGCCGCGAAGCAGGAGCTGCCCAGCCTGGCGATTGGCACGGTCTACAACAACCTGAACGCCCTGTGCGCCGACGGCACGATCACCCGCGTGCAGATCAGCCGGCAGCCCGACCACTTCGACCGCGCGCCCATTGAGCGCCTGCACCACCACATGGTGTGCGACCGATGCGGAAGGATCGAGGATCTGAAGCTGGACGACCTGCAAAGCAGCCTGCAGAAGCGATGCGGCGCGAAAATCAACTCGGTCGAGCTGACCGTACACTGCACCTGCGACGAGTGCCTGCGCGGGCGGCAGACCCCCTGACCCCTTCGGGCGAAACGCCCCTGAGGATAAAAACATTGTATAAGGAGTGTATGAATCATGAAGAAGTGGAGATGCACCGTTTGCGGAGAAATCGTTGAGTCCGAGACCAGGCCGGAGAAGTGCCCCCTGTGCAAGGCGCCCGGCGAGAAGTTCGTGGAGGTTGTCGAAGAGGAAATGACCTGGGCGACCGAGCATGAGGTCGGCGTGGCCAAGGGCGTGAGCGAGGAGATTCTCGAGGGTCTGCGCGCCAACTTCAACGGCGAGTGCACCGAGGTCGGCATGTACCTGGCCATGGCCCGCGTAGCCTTCCGCGAGGGCTACCCGGAGATCGGCGAGTACTGGAAGACCGCCGCGTACGAAGAGGCTGAGCACGCCGCCAAGTTCGCTGAACTGCTGGGCGAGTGCGTGTCCGCCTCCACCAAGGAGAACCTGACCGTCCGCGTGGCCGCCGAGAACGGCGCGACCGCCGGCAAGTTCGAGCTGGCCAAGCTGGCCAAGGCGCAGAACCTGGACGCCATCCACGACACCGTGCATGAAATGGCGAAGGACGAGGCGAGACATGGCCGCGCGTTCAAGGGCCTGCTGGAGCGGTACTTCGGCAAGTAATCAGCGTCAGCGCAGCAGAGGGAGGGTTTTTCCATGAAGTATGAGTGCCCGTGCGGATATGTGTACGACCCCGCGATTGGCGATCCCGAAAACGGCGTAGCGCCCGGAACCGCCTGGGAGGACGTTCCCGAGGATTGGGTTTGCCCCACCTGCGGCCTGGACAAGAGCGTTTTTACGCCGGTTGAATAAAGGAAGCCCGTCACGGCAAGGCCTTC
>CAKUFB010000220.1 GCA_934647145.1 uncultured Clostridia bacterium | reverse complement strand
CCCCTCCCCCGGTTGAACGCACCGCGTCCTCTTTGAGGACGCGGTGCGGCATATTCGTTTGCAAATTATTCCTCGATCAGCAGGAAGCCGCCGCTGTGTATCTCGGGCAGCACGACCTTGAGACAATCACCGCAGGCACGGAAGAGCAGCTTGTGCTCCCGGTCGGGAGTGAAAAAGGTGATCTGTTTGGCATTCTGTGCGCCGCAGTTCAGGGACAGCACCTGTCTGGCCGGCACGGGGCGTTCTTTGGTATCGTAATTGATCAGGCACGCCAGGTGGTATCCCTTGCCCTTGAGTACGCGCACGTCCAGGTGCGGCGCGTCATCCACCTTGAAGACCGGTTTGATGCCCGCGTCTTCGAGCACGTCGTCGGCGCAGTCCACGGCCTGCAGATGGCCGTGCATCTGATAATTTCCGCTGGGCCCCTTGGTGCACTCATGCAGCCCATAGACATAGCCGCCCTTGCCGTCCGGAAGCTCCTGAAGGCTCAGCTCAACATTCTCCGTATTGAAGGTGCGGAAACCGCCCTCGCTGCAGTAACAGACGGCGCGTCCGCCCTTCTGGACAAAGGAACGGATGCAGGCCAGCTCTTCCTCACTGTAGTAGCCCTTACCGGCGGGCACGGCCAGCAGCCTGACGCCCAGCCTGTTTTCCGCCAGGTCGCAGGCCCGCACGAAGTCGACCGGTACGCCAGCCTTGCGCAGCGCGCGATAGGCGGCGAGCATGCCGTCGGCCAGTGTGCGCGCACTGCCCTCGACGGAGTCGGCATAGGCGTTGGCGCGTTCGGAGTAGAGCACGGCCACGCCCGCGCGCAGCTTTTCGGCCAGGGCGATCTTCTCGGACAGCTTCTCGTTGATCAGGCGGTTCATCTTCACGGCATGGTGATACGCGGCGGTTTTGCTGCGGTCGTTGAAGAGAATGCCGAACTGATCGGGCTCGGGGCCGTCCGGGAAGGGGTAGTCGGCGCGCCACTGGTAGTACATGATGCCCTTGAAGCCTGCGCCCACGGCGGCGTAGGTCTCACGATCCCACTCGTTGCCGGGCATATTCGTGCGGGCGTTGTACTCGACCAGCCAGGCGTGCCTGCCGAACAGTGCGGCGGCGCTTTCGGCGGCGTCCAGCTGCTCGGTGGCGGAGAAGAGCGACTCGCCGAAATTGGGGGTGTAGTGGGTCACGCCCAGGATCTCCATGCCCTCGGCGGTGCGGAAGAAGTCCTCGCCGATCATGACCGCGTCCGCGCCCATCGGGCAGCCGGCCATCAGGCAGGTCATGTTTTCGGCATGAGGATTGACGCGGCGCGCCACCTGATTCATGTGTCCCAGGTACCAGCTCAGCCGCTCATAGTGGAACAGGCGCCAGTTCATCCAGTCGCGGTAGTCCTCGCTCTTGCCGCCCCTGGGATCCATTGTCAGGATGGGGCGGCGGCGCGGCGGCTCGAGAGCAGCGGCCTCTTCGGCGGTCTTCAGGCCCTTCTCGACCAGCCATTTGCGCCAGGCAGCGATCGAGTGCGGGTTGTAGTCCACGCCCGAGTGATAGGCCGGCTCGTTGTAGATCTGGTAGCTGACCAGGGCGGGAGAGGTCATGAAATGCCGGGCTGAGGCGGCGGTGCAGTCCTCGTTGTCGATGAGGATACCCTCGTGGTTGAGCGAGGCGCGCAGGAAGCACTCATACAGATCCAGCTCGCGCCCTTCGGGTGTGATCATGGCATCGTCGGTGTAGCCGGAGACGTTGAGCGTGTAGCCCTGCAGGCGTACCTGGGCGGCGATGTCGTTCGCCTCGGCGGCCTTCATGCACTCGTCGATCAGCGGAAAGCTGACGCAGATGCCCTCATCGCCCGGGCCAACCCGCTTCAGCTCGCCCAGCGCGGCGAAGCGCACCAGGTTGAACCCGGCCTCGGCCATGTCGTGAATGTCCTTCTTCAGCTCGCCTACGCGGTCATCCTCCGGTCTGACCGGGAACTTCTTGGGGTGGTAGGAGGGGTAGTAGGACAGGCCCAGACAGAGCTGCGCCTTGCCGTCCTTGTACAGCACGCCGTTTTTGATCTCGTACATTCGCGTCGCCTCACTTTGATGATAGTTTGTTTCAATTATTGTATCATGAAATCGGCAGTTTTGCAACTACAAATTGCTGTATTTCGAAAATAAACTGCGAGGGCTGCGCTTTGCCGGGAATAGAAAAAAGCGCCCTGGAGCGGTGTGATGCTCTCGGGCGCGGCAATCTACCATAAGGGAATCAAAACCTGAAATCCTTCCGATTAGCTCTCCAGGCTGCACAGAAGCGGCAGGTGGTCGGAGTTGAGCGAATCGAAGGCCAGCGCGTTTTTGACCGTGAGACCGCGCGCCATGATATAGTCGATGCGGATCTCAGGGCCGCTGGCGGGATAGGTTTTGGGCAGCATGGCGCGGTCGAAGCAGTCGGTGAATACCTCGAAGAGCGGGGCGAGCTCCGACTGGTTGGGCTCGGCGTTGAGGTCGCCCATCAGCAGCAGCGGCCCCTCCGTCTCGCGCGCCAGGCGAAGCACGGTAGCGACGGCGTGCATGCGTTCCGTCACGCTCAGGCCGAAATGCGTGCCCAGCAGCGTCAGGCGCTCGCCGTCCACGTCCAGCACGCTTTTGAACACCGTGCGATGCTCAAACCGGCCGTCCGTCTCGCGCGGGTCGGGAATATGCACCACCTCAGAGGAGATCACGGGGAAGCGGGAGAGCACGGCGTTTCCATACGCGCCGCCCATGAACGGGATCGACTTGCCGAAGCGCCACTCCATCCCCAGCAGCTCGCCCAGCTGCTGCGCCTGATTGACCGGGCCCACGTCGGCCGAGCGGGCGCGTACCTCGTTCAGGTTCACCAGGTCGGGTGCGAGCTCGCCGATTACCTGCGCGGCGTAGGCGATGTTCAGCTCACCGGCCATGTTGCGGCCGGAGCGGATATTATAGGTCATTGCGGAGAGCTTCATGCTCTGTTTTCCTCCAATTGAGCCTCAGATCGGGTCAGCGTGCGCACCCAGCGATAGCTGTTCACCTCGAACACGGCCACGAAGCACTTGAGAATCTGGTCGGCCTTCAGGCAGAGGAACACGACCGCCGGCGAGGTCTTGAACACGAACGCGCACAAAAACGACGCGGGCAGCACGATGCCCCACATGAACACCAGGTCGTTGTAGAACACGAACTTGGTATGGCCGCCGCCGCGCACGACGCCGGTCAGGCAGGCGACCTGATACGAGGTGCCCACCAGCGTGATCGACAGGATGCTCAGAAACTGCCTGGCAAGCGCCCGCGTGCTCTCCTGCACGTCGTAGAAGCCGATGATCAGATCCTTGGCGGCGAACAGCGCCGCGCCGGAGATCAGGCCGACGCCCAGGAAGATCAGCTGCATGGTGTTCACGCACGCATGAAGCCGCTCGCGGTCGCCCTCGCCGACCAGCTTGCCGGTGACGATGGAGGCGGCGCTGGAGCCGCCGTAGGCCACGACCGAGATGATTGAGAACAGCGAGGCGGCGATGCTGTTGGCCGCGATGCAGGCCGAGCCCATGCGTCCCAGTATGGCCGTCTGCAGGAACATGGCGACGCCCCAGGACATGCCCGAGAGGATGACCGGGGTGGCGGTCTTTACATAGTCGCTCCACAGAAGCCGGTTGAACGCGAACAGCTGCCGGAACCTCAGGCGCAGCTTCCTGTCGAGCTTCAGCACGTAGACCAGCATGATCGCGGTCTCGATCACGCGCGAAATCAGCGTCGCGATCGCCGCGCCCCGCGTGCCCAACGCAGGCAGCCCCAGCTTGCCGAAAATCAGCAGGTAGTTCAGCCCCACGTTGGCGAAGAGCGCGACCAGCGAGGAAAACAGGCCGATACCCACGTTTTCCACGCTGCGCATCTGGGCGAGCAGCACCTGATCCACGCCGAAGAGGATGTACGTGAAGCTGATGATCTTCATGTACTTCACGCCCTCCATGAGCACGGCTTCCTCATCCGGGCACAAAAGGCGCAGGAGCTGATACGGGCAGGCCAGTCCGGCCAGCATGAACACCGCGCCGGAAAACACCGCCACGATCAGCGCGGAGCACAGGATGCTGCACATCGGCCGGGTCTCGCGCTTGCCCCAGTACTGAGCGGAGAGCACGACCAGCCCCTCGCCCACGCCGTTGGTGATCATCTGCAGCAGGAACTGGATCTGATTGGCCAGCGCCACGCCGCTGAGCGCCTCCTCGGAGTACCGGCCCAGCATCACGTTGTCGGCCAGCGACACGCTGTACACCACCAGGTTCTGCACCGCGATGAACAGCAGCAGCGAGAAAAACTGCCTGTAAAACGATTTGTCCTTTGTCAGTACCATGGTTCTTCCTCTCATGCGGGAGAAGGCGGAGACTCCCTCGCCCAATTCGAATTGCTGTAGAAAACCCCTCAGTCACCTTGCGGTGGGGCTCGGAAACGCAGACCCTGGCCGTTTTTCGCGTCGGCAGCGCCCGGTCGGACGGACGAGGCGACAGTGTCGCCCCTCAATCCGCAGGGAAGCCTGCGGATTCGAAGAAATCAGCCGCTTCAATCTATGGCGGCTGGTTTCGTGCGCTATCCGGCGGCAGCCAGTGGGTGCAGGCTCAGCCTGCCCGAGTCGGCAGCGCCGACATGCGTTTTCCGGGAGATCCCGGAAAACCGGAGAATTCGGGAACTTGAATTTATGGTTCCCGAATTCGTCG
>CAKUFB010000219.1 GCA_934647145.1 uncultured Clostridia bacterium | reverse complement strand
GCGCAGACATCCTTCGGTGGGGGTCTGGGGGAGCGCGAAGCGGCAGCGGAGCCTCCCCCAGCGGGAGGGAGCTACTCCCACATTTCGCGAACCCAGCCGCGCAGGAAATCGCACACGGCGGCGTGGTTGGTCTCGGCGGCGCAGTGGCCGGAGGCGGAAAGCGTATGAAATTCGGCCTCGGGGAAGTCGCGCCGAAGCCGGGCGGGGATCGAGCCGCCCAGCAGGTGATCGCGGCCGCCCCAGAGGATCATGATGGGCATGAACAGCTTGTAGACGTCCCGCGTGTGCACGTCGTAGCCCTCGAGCAGGAGTCGCCTGAGCGACCCGGCAGGCTGGTCGAGGCGCTGCATGGGCGCGCGCAGCTGAGCGAGCTGCCTGGCGGGCAGGCGACATCCGTACAGGCGGCTGGCCCAGCGAGTAAAGCGAACCCGGCTCAGGATATGCGCGCGGTACCACAGACTGGTCAGCGCGCTGCCGACAGAGGTGCGAAGCAGCGCCTGCACCGGCGCGCTCAGCGGGGGATAGAGCATGGGGGAGAGCATGAACAGCGAGCCCACGCTGTCGGGCTGCATCAGGGCCATCTCCACCAGGGCGCCGCAGGCCGAGCCGTGGCCGATCAGCTGCCAGGTAGCCAGCGCGCCGCCATACTGTTCATCCAGCAGGTCTAAAAGGCCCCACAGGTATCTTGCCCGCACACTCTGCCGGAAGGGAACCTGCTCGCCGGGCTCGCTCAGCCCGAAGCCGGGCAGGTCGCACAGTACGCACAGCGTTCCGGCGGCGAGCAGCTCGGGCACGATATGCCGCCAGGAGTAGGTTGATTGGCCGGGCGAGGCCACCAGCAGGGCGCGGTGGCGCGGACGGCACGGAGGCTGCAATACGCGGTAGTGAATGGTGCAGCCGCGTATCTGCAGAAAACGGCTGTTGGTGTACATGCCCGCGCCTCCTTTCCCGGCCTGATTTTCCTCATTATAGCACAGAACCGGGCGCAAGAAAAGTGCTTTCGCGCCACTGCGCCTCGAAAAACGGCTTCATTGCGCTAAGAAAGGCCTGAAAATTGTTAACTTCAGGGCGGTTTCAGGGAATGAGTCTTCAGGTTGTCCGTGCATGAAAGTTTTGCAAAAGTATTGCGAAAAGTTGTTTTCCGCGCGCCGCGGAGACTTCCTTTTCCGCGCGGAATGTGATATACTTGTATTGAAGACAGCGACTCGCCAAACGGCGGGCGGAGGGGAGGAAATAAAATGACACGGATGAAAAGAATGATTGCGCTGTGCCTGGCGGCGCTGCTTGCGTGCGGCGCGGCTTTTGCGGAGCAGGAGAATAATGAACGCGTACTGGCCGTGGTCAACGGCGTGGAAGTGTATGTGGACGAGGTGGAGAGCGAGTTTCAGGACAGCGCCGCCTTTTACCGCGAGAGCGGCCAGGGCGACGAGGAGATCAACAGGCTCAGGGACAGCCTGACGCGCGGGTGCGTGACGAAGGAGCTGCTGCGCCAGAAGGCCGCCGAGCTGGGTCTGGATCAGTTCAGCGAGGAGGAGATGGCGTCCTACCGCGCCGACGCCGAAAACCAGTACGAAAACATGCTTACCTATTATATGGACTACTTCGCCGAGGACGGCCTGAGCGAAGAAGAGGTGCGCGCGCAGACCGTGGACTACTTTACCCAGAGCGGCTATACGGTGGACTCGATTCTCGCCCAGCAGGTCAGAGACGAGACGCAGGACCGGCTGTACGAGTACATCACCCAGACGGTGGAGATGACCGAGGCCGAGCTTCAGAGCTACTACGCCCAGCGCGTGGAGAGCGACCGGAAGGAGTTCACGGAGAATCTGTATGCGTTTGAATACGCGCTGTCCGGCGAGAGTGTCGTGACGTATGTGCCGGCGGGCTTCCGTTCGGTGCGCGCGCTGCTGGTGCGGTTCAGCGACGAGGATACGATGAAGATGTTCGAGCTGATGCAGCGCCGCGAGGAGCTGAAGTCGGACGAGTCCGGCAATCAGGCCGATCTGGCCGAGGTGGAGCGTAAAATCGAAGAAACCGCCGCCCCCACCCGCGAGGTGATGGACGGCATCCTGGCGCGCCTGAACGCGGGCGAGGATTTCATGAGCCTGATGAAGGAGTTTAACGAGGATGTGAGCGCCGAAATCGAGCCCTTCGCCAGCCAGGGAAGCTATGTGTCGGCCGATTCCGTGGTCTGGCCCGCCGAGTTTGTGCAGGCGGCGATGGCGCTGAAAAATCCCGGCGACGTGAGCCAGCCCGTGACGGTCTATTACGGCATGTACCTGATCCGCTACGAGGGCGAGGTGCCAGAGGGCCCGGTCGCCGTGGACAAAATCCACGACGCGCTGATGCGCGAGGCGGTGGAAACCAAGAAGCAGCAGGCGTATCAGGATCAGATCGACCAGTGGTACGCGCAGGCGAACGTGACGCTGTACCCGAATCACCTGGTTGAGGCCGCGGGCTGACGGCGATTACTCGAGGGAAAACCGGCAGAACGCTGGAGATCGGAGAATGTTATGAGTCAGAGCATTCCGCTCATTGCGAATTTCACTTCCGGGCGCGGCCGCTGCGCCACGCAGATCCACGAGGTCATTCGCGCCTATGCCGCCAGGGGCTACGGCACGGACGTTCACGTCACCGCGCACCGGGGGCATGCGACCGAGCTGGCCATGGAATACGCGCCGGCGGGCGTGGTCACCTGCGCGGGCGGCGACGGGACGCTCAACGAGGTGATTACCGGCCTGATGCGCCTGAGCAAGGAAGAAAGGCCGCTTCTGGGCTACATTCCCTGCGGCTCGACGAACGACTTTGCGGCCACGCTGGGTCTGCCGGGCGACATGGCGAAGGCGGCGCAGCGCATCATGGAGATGAACCCGATCACGCTGGACGTGGGCCGGTATCAGGATCGCTTTTTTTCCTATGTCGCTTCCTTCGGGGCGTTTACCGAGGCCTCGTATTCCACGCCGCAGGACATGAAAAACGCCCTGGGACACTTCGCCTATGTGATTGAGGGCGTCAGGAACCTGCAGACCCTGCGCCCCTACGCCATGCGCTTTGAGGCGGACGGCCAGGTCTATGAGGGCGACTACCTCTTCGGCGCAGTCAGCAATTCGACCTCGATCGCGGGCATGGTCAGGCTGGACGAGGAGCTGGTCAAGCTCAACGACGGACTGCTGGAGCTGCTGCTGATCCGCTACCCGCAGAGCCTGGACGAGCTGGGGCGCATCGCCATCAGCCTGAACATGCAGAACTACGACTATCCCGCCATTACCCTGGTGCAGGCGCAAAAAATCGTCGTCAGCAACCCGGATCGCACCCCCTTCACCCTCGACGGCGAGTACGGCTCGGACGAGGAGCGCATAGAAATCGAAAACGTGCCCCAGGCGATTCGCCTGCTGGCCTGACGCGCGCGGCTGAAAGGCAGGGATGCGTTCTGTTCACTGAATACGCCCAGATTCTTCACAGCCTCGCCGAGGGCGTAAACCCGGTCACGGGCGAGGCGCTGCCGTCCGGCGTGCTCGATCAGCCGCAGGTCATACGCGCGCTGTTTGCCGCGGAGCGCGCCCTGCGGGAGGAAAAACAGACCGCCCGTGCGCGGCCGGAGAACGCCGGAAAGCCCTGGTCGCCCGAGGACAACGCAACCCTCCGCGCGCTCTACGGCGAAGGGCTGTCCAACAGGCAGATCGCCCGGCGGATGGGGCGCTCGGAATACTCCATCATGATGCGCCTTGAGCGGATGATTTTCGCCTCGACGCCGGAACAGCGCGAGAAGGCTCTGCGCGAACACCGCATATGCGCCGAAAAACAGAACTGAATAATACAGAAAACCTCCTGTTGCAGAATAAAAGCTATGACGGGATGTTTTCTGGTTCTTTGTCTATCGCAGGGGTGCAAAGAAGCGCAATGAAGGATACGAGCCCTGAAGCTACGGAAGCTGGGCATGGCGAAGGTGAGGCGCTTGAGCGCCTTGGCGGCGTTGTTCATGCCCTCAGTGAGGCCGTTGGAGAACGGGCAGTCGAAGGTGTATCAGGATGTAGGGCTCCCAGTTTCGCAGTATTCGCAGGCAGTCCCCGAACTCCGGAAGGCCCAGGCCGCGCGCGAAGTAACGAAAGCCGCGCCTTCGCTTGACGCGAGTCCCCTGCGTCCACGAATTCGAAGAACCGCAAATGTGCCGGGAATCGCCGCCAATTCGGGGTCGTTTGCGGTTGCTAAGACAGGCGAATCGCCCGCCGTATATGAAAATCCCTCCCTCGGCAAGGGCCGGGGGAGGGATTTTGCGACGCGCGGACGGTCTCACGCTTACTTCGGAACGGGGGCGTTGCAGTCCTTGCAGCGCTTGTAGTTGTGGTCGAGCGCCCAGCGCAGCGTGGTCTGGGCGGCGTTCTTCATGCCGCCGCAGGTCTTCTTGGTGTGGTAGTAGCTGCCCTCGATCGTGACGTAGACGTTGGTGGTGTCCGGGTCAACCTTGTTGTCTTCGCTTTCCGGCTTGGGGGTGGCGGTGGGCTTGGTTCCGCCGCCGATGCACTTGGGACAGGCGGTCTGACCCAGCTTCTTGGCCGCCTTGGCGGTGGTGCGGGTCGCGCCGCTCATGCCGTCGCAGTCCGCGTCGACGTGATAGTACTGGCCGCCCTGGGTGTGCCAGTAGCTGCCGATGCAGTCCGGGCAGGCGCTCTGGCCGCTCTTTTCGGCCGCCGCGGCGGTGGT
>CAKUFB010000218.1 GCA_934647145.1 uncultured Clostridia bacterium | reverse complement strand
TCGCCGCCGGAGAGCGTGGTGGCCGACTGGCCCAGCTTGACATAGCCCAGGCCCACCTCGACCAGCGTGGCGATCTTTTCATAGATGCGGGGCAGCGGCCGGAAGAACTCCATCGCCTCCTCGCAGGTCATGTCCAGCACCTCGAAGATGTTCTTGCCCTTGTAGCGCACCTCAAGCGTCTCGCGGTTGTAGCGGTGTCCCTTGCACACGTCGCAGGGGACGTACACGTCGGGCAGGAAGTGCATCTCGATCTTCAGGATGCCGTCGCCCGCGCAGGCCTCGCAGCGCCCGCCCTTGACGTTGAAGCTGAAGCGGCTGGCCTTATAGCCGCGCGCTTTCGCGTCGGGCGTGGCGGCGAACAGCTCGCGGATCAGGTCGAACACCCCGGTGTAGGTGGCGGGGTTGGAGCGGGGCGAGCGGCCGATAGGGGACTGGTCGATGGCAATGACCTTGTCCAGCTGCTCGACGCCCTCGATGCCGTCGTGCGGGCCGGGACGCAGGTGGCTGCGGTTCAGGTCGTGCGAGAGCGCCTTGTACAGGATCTCGTTGACCAGCGAGGACTTGCCGCTGCCCGACACGCCGGTCACGACGGTCAGCACCCCCAGCGGGAAGCGCACGTCGATGCCGGTCAGGTTATGCGCCCGCGCGCCCTTCACGGTCAGCCAGCCGGACGGCTTTCTGCGAACCTCGGGCAGGGGCACCTGCTTTTTGCCGGTCAGGTACTGTCCGGTCAGCGAGGCCGGGTTGGCCATGACCTCCTCGGGCGTGCCGGCCGCGACGATCTGCCCGCCGTTTGCGCCCGCGCCCGGGCCGATGTCCACCAGGTAGTCGGCGGCGCGCATCGTGTCCTCGTCGTGCTCGACCACCACCAGCGTGTTGCCCAGGTCGCGCAGGGAGCGCAGTGTGGAGAGCAGCCGGTCGTTGTCCCGCTGATGCAGGCCGATCGACGGTTCGTCCAGTATGTACAGCACCCCGGTCAGCGAGGAGCCGATCTGCGTGGCCAGGCGGATGCGCTGCGCCTCGCCGCCCGACAGCGTGCCCGCGCTGCGGCTCAGTGTCAGGTAGTCCAGACCCACGTTCACCAGGAAGCCCAGCCGCGAGTTGATCTCCCGGAGAATCTGCTCGGCGATGAGCCGCTGCTTTTCGCTCAGCTCGACCGTCTGAAAGAAGCGCGCGCTGTCCCGGATGGACAGATCGCTGACCTCGGCGATCGATTTGCCGCCCACCGTGACCGCCAGCGACTCGCGCTTGAGCCGGCGCCCGCCGCACATCGGGCAGGGCACCTCCTGCATCAGCGCGCCGATGCCGTCCTTCATCACGTCGGAGCTGGTCTCTTCGTATCGCCTTTCCAGGTTGGGCACGATCCCCTCGAACGGTGCGTTGAAGGTGGTCCTGCGCCCGCCGCTCTCATAGGAGACGCTGATCTTCTCCTCGCCCGTGCCGTAGAGGATTTTGTCGAGGACTTCCTTCGGCAGGCTGTTCACCGGTGCGTCCAGCGAAAAGCCGTAGTGCGCGGCGAGCGCCTCGAGGTACGAGCGCGACATGCTGCCTCCGTCGACGGCGCTGTTCCAGCCGCTGACCTGTATCGCGCCCTGATTGAGCGAGAGCGACCTGTCGGGCAGCACGCAGTCCGGGTCGACCTTCTGCAGCACGCCCAGCCCCATGCAGGTCGGGCACGCGCCGTAGGGATTGTTGAAGGAGAACATGCGCGGGGTGAGCTCGCCCACCGACACGCCGCAGTCCGGACAGGCGTAGTTCTGACTGTACAGCGTGTCCCTGCCGCCGATTTCGTTGACGATCACCAGTCCGTCTGCCAGCTTCAGCGCGGTTTCCAGCGAGTCGGCCAGCCGCTTGTGGATTTCGCCGCGCACGATCAGCCGGTCGACCACCGCCTCGAGCGTGTGCTTCTGCTTCTTGTTCAGCTCGGGCGTGTCGCTCACGTCGTAGATTTCGCCGTCCACGCGCACGCGCACGAAGCCCTGCCGCCCCAGATCCTCGATCAGCTTGACGTATTCGCCCTTGCGGCCGCGCACGATGGGCGAGAGCACCTGTATCCTCGTGCCCTCGGGCAGCAGCATGATCTGGTCGATGATCTGGTCGACCGTCTGCTGGCGGATTTCCCGGCCGCAGTTTGGGCAGTGAGGCACGCCCGCGCGCGCGTAGAGCAGGCGCAGGTAGTCGTGAATTTCGGTCACGGTGCCCACAGTCGAGCGGGGGTTGCGGCTGGTGGTCTTCTGGTCGATCGAGATGGCGGGGGAAAGGCCGTCGATTGAGTCCACGTCCGGCTTGTCCATCTGGCCCAGGAACTGGCGGGCGTAGGAGGACAGCGACTCGACGTAGCGCCTCTGCCCCTCGGCGTAGAGCGTATCGAAGGCCAGCGAGGACTTGCCGCAGCCCGAAAGCCCGGTGAACACGGTCAGCTTGTCGCGCGGGATGGTCAGGCTGACGTTTTTCAGGTTGTGTACCCGCGCGCCCTTGATGATAATCTTGTCAATCATATCGGTAACCTCTTATTTTTTGCGCCGGCGCAGGCGGCCCTTGCGGGAGGTCTGCTCGGTGTTCATCGGCGTCTCGCCGCGCAGGGCGAGCAGCCGGTCGCGCAGCCTGGCGGCCTTCTCAAAGTCGAGCGACTCCGCGGCGGAAAGCATCTGCTCCTCCAGGTTCTCGATGGCCAGCTGCCGCTCGGTCTCGTCCATGCCCTGGGGAAGAGTGCCGCCCTCCTCGGCGCTCCGGCTGATCTCCAGCAGCTCGTGTACCGCGGCGGTGACGGTCTGCGGAGTGATGTTGTGCTCCTCGTTGAAGCGCTGCTGAATCGCGCGGCGGCGGTTGGTTTCGGAGATGGCGCGCTCGAGCGAGTCGGTCATCTGGTCGGCGTACATGATGACGCGTCCCTCGGCGTTGCGCGCGGCGCGGCCGATGGTCTGCACGAGCGAGGTCTCGGAGCGCAGAAAGCCCTCCTTGTCCGCGTCCAGTATGGCCACCAGCCCCACCTCGGGCAGGTCGAGACCCTCGCGCAGCAGGTTGATGCCCACCAGCACGTCGAACTCGTTCAGCCGGAGCCGGCGCAGCAGCCTGATTCGCTCCAGCGTCTCCACGTCGGAATGCATGTACTCCACCCGCACGCCCATTTCGCGCAGGTATTCGGTCAGGCTCTCAGCCATGCGCTTGGTGAGCGTCGTGACCAGCACGCGCATGCCCTTTTTCACGGTCAGGCGAATCTCGCCCAGCAGGTCGTCCACCTGGCCGGTCGCCGGGCGCACGACGATCTCCGGGTCGAGCAGGCCGGTCGGCCGGATGATCTGCTCCACCACCTGCTGCGCGCGCCCCAGCTCATAGGGGCCGGGCGTGGCCGAGACGTAGATCACCTGCCCCACGCGCTCCTCAAACTCATGGAAGCGCAGCGGGCGGTTGTCATAGGCGCTGGGCAGGCGGAAGCCGTAGTCCACCAGCGTGTGCTTGCGGGCGAAGTCGCCGTTGTACATGGCGCGGAGCTGCGGCACGGTGACGTGCGACTCGTCGATAAACACCAGCATGTCCCTGGGAAAGTAGTCCATCAGGGTGAAGGGCGGCTGGCCGCTCTCCCGCCCGTCGAAGTAGCGCGAATAGTTCTCGATGCCCGAGCAGTAGCCGATCTCGCGCATCATCTCAATGTCGTAGTGGGTGCGCTGCTCCAGGCGCTGCGCCTCCAGCAGGCGGCCGCTGTCCCGGAACAGCTTCAGCTGCACCTCAAGATCCGCCTCGATCTGCTCAAGGCATTTGTCCAGCTTGGCGCGGGAGGTGGCGTAGTGCGAGGCCGGGAAGATCATGACGTGCTTGAGCAGCCGGAGCGCCTTGCCGGTCAGCGGATCGATCTCGCTGATGCGGTCGATCTGGTCGCCGAAGAACTCCACCCTCAGCGCCTTTTCGGAGTAGCCCGCCGGGATGATCTCCAGCACGTCGCCCCGCACGCGGAAGGTGGTGCGCTTGAAGTCCACGTCGTTGCGCTCGTACTGGACGTCGATCAGCGCGTCAATCAGCCGGTCGCGATCCATTTCCATGCCCTCGCGCAGGGAAATCGACAGTCCCTCGTATTCCTCGGGGTTGCCCAGGCCGTAGATGCAGCTGACCGACGCCACGATGATCACGTCCCGCCGCTCGGCCAGCCAGGCGGTGGCGCTGTGGCGCATGCGGTCGATTTCCTCGTTGACCGCCGAATCCTTCTCGATGAAGGTGTCGGTCGAGGGGATGTAGGCCTCGGGCTGGTAGTAGTCGTAGTAGGAGACAAAGTAGCCCACCGCGCTGTCCGGAAAAAACTCGCGGAACTCCCCGGCCAGCTGCGCCGCCAGGGTCTTGTTGTGGGCGATGATCAGGGTGGGGCGCTGCGCGTTTTTGATGATGTTGGCCATGGTGAAGGTCTTGCCGCTGCCGGTCACGCCCAGGAGCACCTGCTGGCTCAGGCCGTCCGCCACGCCCTGGGACAGCTTTTCAATGGCCTGCGGCTGGTCGCCCCGCGGGGCAAACTTCGAATTCATCTCAAACACGGGCATTCCTCCCTTGCAAAGGTCGTGTGTATGCTGTGATTATACCACATTTCCGCCGCTCTGCTCGCGTCTGAGGGACTTTTAATCTTGTGTTCGATATACCGGGCAGTGCCCGGTTCCGGTTGCTGCCGCCGGTTCTAGCGACGACCATTGGCCGCCATAAATTGGAGCGGCCAAGGTCTGCGAATCCGCAGGATTTCCTGCGGATTGACTGGCGG
>CAKUFB010000217.1 GCA_934647145.1 uncultured Clostridia bacterium | reverse complement strand
TGGGCGCGATTGAAAGTTCGAGAGGGTTGCGACCCTCTCGAGCTCTCCGGGGGGGTTCGACAGTCTGAGCGATTTTCTAAAGAAAATCGCATTTACGGGCGGCGTTGCCGCCCGCATGCCGCGCCGCAAGCGGCGCGGAGAAAGGGCGATTCCCGGCGGGAATCGCAGCCCGGTGGGGTGGGGGCTCGGGGGAGGGGGCGCGCAGCGCCCCCTCCCCCGCCCGCGGCGGCAGCGCCGCCGCGAAACCGGTCGCTCAGAGCAGCGCCTGCAGCTGTGGGAAGGGAGAGAGCGCGCGCCGCAGGATGCCGTGCGCCTGGGCGATAGCGATTCCATAATTGGTGATGGGTACGCCGGCCTCGCGGGCGCGGGCGATGCGGGACTTCATTTCGCGCTCGTTGAGCATGCAGCCACCGCAGTGCACGACCAGCGCGTAGGGCGACGGATCGTCCGGGAACTCGCCGCCGGAGGTGAACTCAAACCGCAGCTCCTTCTTTGTGTAGCCTTTGAGCCAGGCAGGCAGCTTCACCGTGCCGATGTCGCCGCACTGGCGATGGTGCGTGCATCCCTCGGAGATCAGCACGACGTCGCCGTCCCTCAGGCGATCGAGCGCCGCCGCGCCGCGCACCGCCTCGTCCAGCTCGCCCTTGTACCGCGCGAACAGAATGGAAAACGAGGTCAGCGGCACGTCCTCGGGCACGATGCGGCTGACCGGCCCGAAGGCCTGCGAGTCGGTAATGACCATTCTCGGCTTCACGGAAAGGGCGGCGAGCGCGGCCTCAAGCTGCGTTTCCTTTACCACCACGTTCATCGCGTCGTGATCCAGCACGTCGCGGATCATCTGCTGCTGGGGCAGGATCATACGTCCCTTGGGCGCGGCCGCGTCGATCGGCGTAACCAGCACAATCAGGTCGTTTGGCGCGATCAGGTCGCCCACCAGCTTTTTGTCCGCTTCAGGCCGACGCGCCAGGCGGCCGATGGTCTCCTTGAGCTCGTAGATATTCGCGTCGGTCGCCGCGCTGACGTAGAGCTCGCGCTCGCAGGGCGCGGGAACCTCGCCCAGCAGATCGGCCTTGTTCCAGGCGATCAGGTAGGGAATTTTGCGCGCCTCAAACAGGCCGATCAGCTCCCGGTCGGCCGGCTGCAGGCCCTTGAGCGCGTCCACCACCAGCACCGCCACGTCGGTCTTGGACAGCGTCTGGCGGGCGCGCCTGACCCGCATTTCGCCCAGCTCGCCCTCGTCGTCGACGCCGGGCGTGTCGATGACGACCACCGGCCCCAGCGGCAGGATTTCCATCGCCTTTTGCACGGGATCGGTCGTCGTGCCCAGCACCTCGGAGACCAGCGACAGCTTCTGCCCGGTCACGGCGTTGACCACGCTCGATTTGCCCGCGTTGCGCAGGCCGAAAAAGCCGATGTGTATCCGCTCTGCGGACGGCTGACTGTTCAGGCTCATGTAAATTCCTCCTTGTTATAAAACGAATCTGCGAATAGTGATTCACATCTGCGGCGAAGCGCGATTACATCTGGCGGAAGAGCCGGACATGGACGGCCTCCGGCATGGCGCACAGGCGCAGGCTGTTTTCGTCGCCGTTGAGCAGGCGGCAGCGCTTCCACCGGCCGTCTTCAAACGTTCCCTCCTCGATGACCAGCGCGCGAACCGGACGCGGATCGTCGTACAGGCCGAAGAACGCGCCGGTCACATTGCTGCCGATGAGAAAGAAATCGCCGTCGCCGTTGTCGATGACGAAGCCGGCGGCGCGCGGCCCCTGCGCGTCCTGATACGTCAGGCGCAGGCGGTATTCGCCCAGCTTCAGCTCCACGCCCGGCTCATGCTCGCTGCGGCGGATGAACGGATGCACGCGGTTTTCGCGCAGCGCCCGGTGCAGCAGCGGCTCCACGCCGGCAAGCAGCCGATACGCGCCCGCCAGGTACGCGCCGACGTCGGGAAGCGCCGTCTTCCGGTTGGCGAGCGCCTGCCGGCGGCAGTCGTAGGGCAGGCCCTCGGGCAGGGGCGTGAAAAAGTCCTCCAGGCCGAACGGCGCGAAGCACAGCGCGCCCATGCCGTAGGCGTAGAGCGCGTCGCTCATGTGCTCCAGATCCTGACGGTGCTCGGGGATGAAGAGCGGATTGTCGTGCGCGGTATACGCCTCGCACACGCCGGCGAAGTCGCTGACGTACACGTCGGGCGCGGTAAAGGCCACGGAGGGCGCGCAGGCCTGCCAGACCGGAATAAACCGCGCCACCGGACAGCCGCACGGCCAGGTGCCCGGCCGCCAGGGGAACTTCTCCAGCCAGGCGTTGACGAACATGGGCAGCGCATACTCGGCCTGACCGGCGCGGGCGATGCGCTCCACGGCCGACGCGTAGGCGTACTCCATCAGGTAAATCGGCGCCTGCTCCCCGTAGGATGCCGCCCAGGCGCCGCGCGCGCCGGGCATGACGGCGGGAACCTCCGCCTCGAACGCGCGCTGCGCCGCCTCGGAATCGTCCCGCTCAATCCCCAGCGTGCCGATCTCGTTTTCCAGCTGGATCATGACGACCGTCTGCTCCGCCTGATCCGTTTCCCGAATGTGGCGCATCAGGCGGGCGAAGGCGCGCGCGTCGGCGGAAACGGCCTCCTCACAGAAGGGGGAGATGGTAAAAATGGCCTGGCCGTGACTGTCCCGCGCCCAGAAAAAGCGCTCCTGATCGAGCTTTACCCAGTCGGGCGCATAGGTCGATTCGCCGTTTTTCCACAGGCCGAACCACAGCAGCACCAGGCGCACGCCTTCGCGGCGGGCCTGCCCAATCAGCGCGTCCACGAGCGAGAAGTCGAATTCGCCCTCGCGCGGCTCGAGCAGCTGCCAGTAGACCGGCAGGATGACCGCGTTCATGTGCAGCGGACGCAGGTACGGCCAGACCTGCTCGTCCATATACTCGGCGCTCGAGGCGCTGGAATTGTGCAGCTCGCCGGAGAACAGCAGCATGGGGCGGCCGTCCACCGTCAGCTGCCAGCGGCCGTCCGTCTTTTCCAGGCAGGGAAGCTTCTTCGTCATCATGATTCTCCTCCGCATGGATTTTTTTCCGGAGCCATTATAGCACGGCGCTTCGGCGCGTGTCAACGAGGCGCGGGGCTGCCTTCAGAACCTGAAATCGCGGCGGTTCGAGGCGCGGATGGCCTCGATATTCTGCCGGGCGATCTGGCGCACCTTTTCCTTGGGAATCTTCTGCAGCTCGCGCTCGATCAGCTCGTAGCCGATGCGCTTCGTTTCCTCACCGGCGTAGTCCTCGAGGTATTCGCTGAGGGTCATCAGCGCGTTGGGGTGGCAGCAGTTGAGGATCTGGCCGGACTTGCACAGGCTCATAAAGCGGTCGCCGGTGCGTCCCTCGCGGTAGCAGGCGGTGCAGAACGAGGGGATAAAGCCCTTGCTCATCAGCCAGCGCACCACCTCGTCCAGCGTGCGCTGGTCGGACACGTCGAACTGCTCGGTGTCGTGCGGGCGCTCCTCCTCGGTGTAGCCGCCCACCGACGTGCGGGAGGCGCCGCTGATCTGCGAAATGCCCAGCTCGAGCAGCCGCTCGCGCACCTTCTCGCTCTCGCGGGTGGAGATGATCATGCCGGTATAGGGCACGGCAATGCGGATGCAGGCGGTGATCTTGGCGAACAGGTCGTCGGACAGGCTGTTGTCGAAGGCCGATGGGTCGATGTCGTCGGCGTGCTTGATGCGCGGCACGCTGATCGTGTGCGGGCCTACGCCGTGTACCGCTTCCAGATGCTCCGCGTGCATCAGCAGCCCGGCAAACTCGTACTGATACCCCTCCAGGCCGTACAGCACGCCCAGACCCACGTCGTCAATGCCGCCCTCCATCGCGCGGTCCATCGCCTCGGTGTGGTAGTCGTAGTCGTGCTTGGGGCCGGTCGGGTGCAGCGCAAGGTAGCTCTTCTTGTTGTAGGTCTCCTGAAACAGGATGTAGGTGCCGATGCCCGCCTCCCTGAGCCGGCGGTAATTCTCCACCGTGGTCGCGGCGATGTTCACGTTCACCCGGCGGATGTCGCCGTTTTTATGGTGTACCGAGTAGATGGTGTGAATGCAGTCCAGGATGTACTCGATCGGATTCATCTTCGGGTCTTCGCCCGCCTCGATGGCCAGGCGCTTGTGTCCCATGTCCTGCAGCGCGATCACCTCGGCGCGCACCTCGTCCTGGGTCAGCTTTTTGCGGGCGATATGCTTGTTTTTCAGGTGATACGGGCAGTATACGCAGCCGTTGACGCAGTAATTGGACAGGTACAGCGGCGCGAACATCACGATGCGGTTGCCGTAAAAGGCCAGCTTGATTTCCTTGGCCAGGCGGTACATCTCCTCGATCTTGTCGGGCAGGTCGCAGGCCAGCAGCACCGAGGCCTCCCGGTGGTTAAGCCCCGCGCAGGTTACGCCGGTTTCGGTTTTTCGGGGGCGCGCCTTCTCCAGGATCTCGTCGATCAGCGCGACGTTTCGCTTGTTGGCCTCGGCGTAGGCGATGGTGTCCAGGATCTCCTGGTCGTTGATGAATTCCTCCGCCTTCAGGGATTTGGGATTATAAATTGCCATGGTTGGCTCCTTTCTTGCCGGTCAGAATGCTCTTTCCGTCAGAGGGATGTGTTGGTGTGGGCTGAAGCCCATCAGCTTGTCAAAAAGGGTTTTGACAAGCTGGTGGACGGGGAAGCAAGCTCCCCGGCCAGGTGCCGCGGCTCAAATCTACGATTTGAGCCGTCGGCAGTTTCGCCAAAGG
>CAKUFB010000216.1 GCA_934647145.1 uncultured Clostridia bacterium | reverse complement strand
GCGGCATGATCGTCATGGACGAGGACAACTGCATGGTGGACATCGCCCGCTTCTTCCTGGACTTCACCGTGGACGAGTCCTGCGGCAAGTGTACTCCCTGCCGCATCGGCACCCGCCGCATGCTGGAGATCCTCGACCGCATCGTCAGCGGCAAGGGCGAGGACGGCGATATCGAGAAGCTGGAAGCGCTCGCATCCTCCATCAAGGCCACCGCGCTGTGCGGCCTGGGCCAGACCGCGCCCAACCCCGTGCTGTCCACCATCAAGCAGTTCCGCTCCGAGTACGAGGCGCATATCTACGAGAAGCGCTGCCCGGCCGGCGTCTGCCAGAAGCTGCTTCAGTATGTCATCGATCCCGCCAAGTGCAAGGGCTGTACCATGTGCGCCCGTGTCTGCCCGGCCGGCGCCATCTCCGGCTCCGTCAAGCAGCCCCACTCCATTGATCCTGCCAAGTGCCTCAAGTGCGGCGCGTGCATGGAGAAGTGCAAGTTCGGCGCGATCTCTAAGAAGTAAGGAGGATGCCTTCCATGAATATGATTACGCTTTCGATCGACGGCGTCAAGGTCAGCGTTCCCGCCGGTACCACCGTGCTGGAAGCGGCCC
Organism: uncultured Clostridia bacterium; assembly: GCA_934647145.1. Taxonomy (GTDB): domain Bacteria; phylum Bacillota; class Clostridia; order Christensenellales; family Aristaeellaceae; genus CAKUFI01. The sequence continues at coordinate 4,151 of CAKUFB010000216.1, read as the reverse complement.
GCGCCGCCGGCATTCGGATTCCCACCCTGTGCTACCTGAAGGGCATCAATGAGATCGGCGCCTGCCGTATGTGCCTGGTGGACACCGGCGCGCGCGCCTGGCAGGCCGCCTGCGTGCTGCCCGTGGAGGCCATCGCGCCCAACCGCGTGACCGGCGAGATCACGGTCAAGACCAACACCCCGGCGCTGCGCGAGGCCCGCAAGACCAACCTCGAGCTGCTGCTCTCCAACCATAACAAGAAGTGCCTCTCCTGCGTGCGCTCCACCAACTGCGAGCTGCAGGCGCTGTGCCGCGAGTACGGCGTGGACGACGAGAACCGCTATGCCGGCTCCACCACCGTCCATCCCGAGGAGAAGGGCTCTGCCGCCATCGTGCGCGATAACAGCAAGTGCATCCTGTGCCGTCGCTGCGTCGCCGTCTGCTCCAAGGTGCAGAACGTGGGCGTGATCGGCGCGGTGAAGCGCGGCTTCAACACCTCCATCGCTTCCGCCTGGGATATGTCCCTGGGCGAGACCGCCTGCATCAACTGCGGCCAGTGCATCGCCGTGTGCCCCGTGGGCGCGCTGACCGAGCGCGACAGCACCGCCGAGGTGTTCGCCGCCCTGGCCGACCCCACCAAGCACGTGGTCGTGCAGCCCGCTCCCGCCGTGCGCGCCGCGCTGGGCGAGGAATTCGGCATGCCCATGGGCACCCGCTGCACCGGCAAGATGGCCGCCGCGCTGCGCCGCCTGGGCTTCGACAAGGTCTTTGACACCGACTTCGCCGCCGACCTCACCATCATGGAGGAGGCCACCGAGCTGGTCGGCCGCATCAAGAACAAGGGCGTGCTGCCCATGATCACCTCCTGCTCTCCCGGCTGGATCAAGTTCTGCGAGACCTTCTATCCGGAGTTCCTGCCGAACCTGTCCTCCTGCAAGTCTCCCCACGAGATGGAGGGCGCGATGATCAAGTCCTACTACGCCGAGAAGGAGGGCATCGACCCGCGCGACATCGTCGTGGTCTCCGTCATGCCCTGCACCGCCAAGAAGTTCGAGGCCGCCCGTCCCGAGCTGGGTCACGACGGCCTGCAGGACGTGGACATCGTCATCACCACCCGCGAGCTGGCCCGCATGATCAAGAACGCCGGCATCAACTTCACCCGTCTGCCCGACGAGGACTTCGACAGCCTGCTGGGCGAGTCCACCGGCGCGGGCGTCATCTTCGGCGCGACCGGCGGCGTCATGGAGGCCGCGCTGCGCACCGCCTATGAGGTCGTCACCGGCAAGACCCTGGAGAACGTCGAGTTCGACCAGGTTCGCGGCCTGGAGGACATCAAGGAAGCCACAATCGACCTGAACGGCACGCCCATCTCCGTGGCGGTCGCTCACTCCACCGGCGCGGCGTCCAGGCTGCTCGACATGGTCAAGTCCGGCGAGAAGAACTACACCTTCATCGAGGTCATGGGCTGCCCCGGCGGCTGCGTGAACGGCGGCGGCCAGCCGATCGTCTCCCCCGAGGAGCGCGTCTACAACGATCCCCGCGTGCTGCGCGCCAAGGCGCTCTACGACGAGGACGAGGCCAAGACCATCCGCAAGTCCCACGAGAACCCCGAGATCAAGAAGATCTACGCCGAGTTCCTGGGCGAGCCCAACAGCCACAAGGCGCACGAGCTGCTGCACACCACCTACACCGCCCGCTCCAAGTATTAAGCGATCGGCGCAGGCGCTGTCAGCCTGAAAAAGCAAAAAGCAGACCCGGGGAGTTCATCTCCCCGGGTCTTCGCTTGTCCCTCTCGAGCTTTCAATCGTGCCCAGCGGCGTGTACGGTGGGCACGGGACGATTTTTGCGTCGGAAAATCTTATTTTCCAGAGCAAAAATCGTTTCCCTGCAGGCTCCGCGCCCGAAAAATCTTCGATTTTTAGCGGAGACTGGAGAGGGTGGCAGTGGCGGGGGAGCTTGCTTCCCCGTCCACCCTCTTCCACTCACCGCATCATCGCATAGTAGCACGGGATCAGCAGCGCGCACGCGCCCAGCCATGCGAGCGGGCTGGCGACGCACACCGCTGTGTACCCCCAAAAGGACGACAGGCCGACGGTCGCCGCGACGCGCATCACCAGCTCGATCATGCAGGCGGCGAAGGGCGCGCGGCCGTTCTGCATGCTCTGGATCGCGGTGCGGTAGACCGCCAGCAGGCCCAGTATGAAGTAGCACGGCGCGACGATGGTCAGGTACATGTCGGAATAATCATAGATTTCCTGCGTGGGCGCGTCCAGGAACAGACGCACGATCGGGTGGCGCAGCAGCAATATGCCCGCGCACATGATCAGGTTGAAGGACTGCGTCTGAATCAGGCTCGCGCGCACGCCCTGACGGATACGGTCGAGCCGGTTCGCGCCGAAGTTCTGCGCCACGTAGTTCGAAATGGCCGTCATCATCGCGTTGTTGACCAGCACGGACAGCTGATCGACCTTGCTGGCCACCGTGAAGCCGGCCACGGCGGCGGTACCCAGCGAGTTGACCACGGCCTGCATCGTCAGCAGACCGATGCACATCAGCGACATCTGAAAGCCCATTGGGAAGCCGGTTTTCAGCTGCAGCAGCATGGACTCCTTCAGCCCGGTGAAGTCCGCCCCGCGCAGGCGCAGAACCGGGTACTTCTTCAGGCCGACCCACAGCGAGACCACCCCGGAAATGAGCTGCGAAAGCACCGTCGCCCAGGCAGCGCCCGCCACGCCCATCCCCAAAGGAACGATGAACACAATGTCCAGCACGATGTTCATGAGAGACGAGAGCACCAGCGCGTACAGCGGCGTTTTGCTGTCCCCGAGCGCCCGCAGCAGGTTCGAGACCAGGTTGTAAAACACCGTCGCGCCCGTGCCGAGCAGCACCACGAACATGTAGTCGTAGGCCTCGCCGGCAATGTCCCCGGGAATCTTCATCCAGCGCAGCACGTCCCGCGCGAACACGCAGCAGGGCACGGTCAGCAGTACGGCGCAGGCCGCGTTGAGTATCACCGCCACGGCGACGCTCCTGCGCATGCCCGCTTCATCCTTCGCCCCGCAGCGCTGCCCCAGGCAGATGCCCGAGCCGCCCGTAAAGCCGTTGACGAAGCAGAACACAAAGTATATGATGTTGCCGGTCGCGCCCACGGCCGCCAGCGCGCCCACGGCCAGCGTTTTGCCGACGATAATCGAGTCGGCCAGCGTGTAGAACAGCTGGAACAGGTTGCCCAGGATCACCGGGATCGCAAATCTCAGCAGCGAACGAAAGGGACTGCCGACGGTGAGATCCATCTCTTTTGAACGTGCCATAATCGTTCCTCCTGCGTCATGGAATGCAGCCTCCGCATGGATGGTCAGGCCTGCAATTCTGCGGCCAAAGCGGATTGTAGCACAGGCGCGTAAAGCGGGCAAGCGCTCGAAGCGTTAAATATTGCGCGCAAAATCAGGTCAGAATCGGCCCAAAACCGGCCCCAATCGGGTCAGAATCCGGCCTGTTCACGCGCGCTGCTTGCCGCGACGGGGAAATTTGGGTACAATGTGGGCGCAGCTGAAAGGAGGCTGTCAACTGCTGAACGAAAAACATTCGGGCGATCAGAAAAGTGAAAGGGCTTTCTCAGGAGGCGCTCGCGCTGCGGCTCCACGTGGCGCGGCAGACCGTTTCCAAGTGGGAGCAGGGAGTTTCCCATAGTTAAGGATACTTTCACACCAACCGCCAAAAACCCACGCTTACAATGTCTTTTTGCTGAAAACTAAATGAAATGCACGGAGGGTTTCAACATGAGCAAACTTGTTTCCTGTGAGTTCAATATCGACACGGCCTGCGTGGAACTGCTTTTTGCAGACAGCAGCATGATTTCCATCGACTGTATCGCCGTGGAGAACGAGGCAGCGGACGACCGCTTTGACCGCGCCGAGTTAGACAGGCTCATCTACAACAAGCCGATGGAGTATGCCGACCTTGTGCTGACTGGCGGTATTGAAGAATACTGCAAGAGTTCCCGCGAACATAGTAGCATAGAGGATTGAGTGCTTAAGTAAAATACCTTAGCAGAAAAGGCTACAGCAAACGCGGCGGCTTTGATTTCTCAAAACCGCCGCGTTATCATTGGGGCGTGAAAAGATGTCTGCTGCACGACGGTTTTTTTCTTTTGCCGTCGTGCGGCAGATTGC
>CAKUFB010000215.1 GCA_934647145.1 uncultured Clostridia bacterium | reverse complement strand
GCGGCTGGGTTCTTCGAATCCGCAAGCTTTCTTGCGGATTGACGGGCGGGCGCTGCCCGCCTCGGCTGGGGGAGGCTCCGCTCCGCTTTGCGCTCCCCCAGACCCCCACCGAAGTTTGTCCGACCGGGCAGTGCCTGCGCCCGAACCCCACCGCCCGCTTCGCGGACACCTCCCCTTTCAGGGGAGGCCGGACTGTCGAAAAACCACCTGAAAAAGCGCCGGAATGGGGAGCGATTTCGAGCTGCGAACGGACTTATCAGAGATGACAAAATTTATCCCACAGCTGTTCATTCTTCGTTCATACAATGTCAAAAACCCTGCGGTATACTTTAGCCATAAACACAAGGAGGTGTTTGATGTATGAAAAAGATGTTTAGCATGAAGACGTTGCTTGCCCTGGTGCTTGCTCTGTGCCTGGCCGTGGGCGTTGCGAGTTTGAGTCTGGCGGAAGGTACGGCGAGCGTTCCCACCGCCGATAACAGCCCCGCCATTTACGTCACGCAGAAGACCGCCAATTCGGTGGTCGGCATTCAGGTGAGTGAGGAAACCTGGGACAACATGAAGGGCCGCACGACGACCCCCGTGGCCTACGGCTCGGGCGTGTGCATCGCCGAGGGCGGCTACATCGCCACCAACAACCACGTGGTCGCGGACGGCTCCAGCTATCAGGTGCTGATGCCCAGCGGCGAGTACGTGGACGCCGAGCTGGTCGGCACCGACAGCTCGACCGACCTGGCTGTGCTGAAGGTCACCGACGCGAACGCCGCCGGCACGCTGGTGCCCGTCGAGTTCGGTTCCACTTCCGACCTGCTGGTCGGCTCGACCGCCATCGCCATCGGCAACCCGAAGGGCGACAAGCTGGCCAACACCGTGACCGCCGGCATCGTGTCCGCGCTGGATCGCGACGTGAACGCCAGCAACACCACCCGCAGGATCAACTATATCCAGCATGACGCGGCCATCAACAGCGGCAACTCCGGCGGCGGCCTGTTCAACTACAAGGGCCAGCTGATCGGCATCAATACCCTGCGCATGGGCAACAGCGGCAACACGGAGCTGTCCACCGAGGGTCTGGCCTTCGCCATCCCCGTGGAGACCGTGCAGGACATTACCTCTGACCTGATCGAGCACGGCAAGGTCATTCGTCCTCAGCTGGGCGTGACCGTGCTGGAGAATACCGAAGGCCCCGACGAGCCCATGAAGGCCTATGCCCCCATCGGCGCGATGATCTACTCGGTCGTCGAGGGCGGCCCCGCCGAGCGCGCCGGCCTGAAGCAGTATGACTTCATCTACGCCGTGGACGGCGTGCGTGTGAGCAGCTTTGCCGAGCTGACCACCGAGCTGGACAAGCATGAGGCGGGCGACACCGTCGAAATCCAGGTCTGCCGCTACGCGCAGGTTAACGTGGTCGACAACACCATGAATAACAACTTCTATGGCTTCTATGGCAACACCGGCTCCAGCTCCAGCCGCTACAGCATTTACGTCTCCGGCGGCTACGAGATGGTTACCGAGTCCGTTACCCTGGAAATCCTGGACAACTGACGAGTGAACCGAAACCCGGGAGATTCGTCTCCCCGGCACACCCCGCGCCCGGACGGTTTCCCGTCCGGGCGCATTTCTATGCCCGTCCCCGGCCGCCGTCAGCGACAGCTCCCCCTTTCCAGGAAGCCTGGGACGCGCCGCGCCGCCTCCCCCAGCCCGCGTCGGCAATGCCGACTTGCAATCTGCGGCGAAGTCCGCAGATTCGAAGAACCCAGCCGCTCTAATTTATGGCGGCTGGGTTCGTGTTCCGACCGGCGGCAGCAACCGGGTGTCGGCCCTGCCGACCGGCGACAGGTGGCACCGGGCACTGCCCGGTCGGACAAACTTCGGTGGGGGTCTGGGAGAGCGCGAAGCGGAGCGGAGCCTCCCCCAGCCCGCGTCGGCAGCGCCGACAATCGTTTTCCGGGAAGTCCCGGAAAACCGAAGAATTCGGGGACTCAAATTTATGGTTCCCGAATTCGTGTCAGAACTGGCGGCAGCAAGTGGGACAAACTTCGGTGGGGGTCTGGGGGAGCGCGAAGCGGAGCGGAGCCTCCCCCAGCCCGCGTCGGCAATGCCGACATGAGTTTTCCGGGAATCCCGGAAAACCGGAGAATTCGGGAACTCGAATTTATGGTTCCCGAATTCGTGTCAGAACCGGCGGCAGCAAGTGGCTGTCGGCCCTGCCGACCGGCGGCAGCAGGTGCGTGCAGGCTCAGCCTGCCCGGTCGACATGGAACGACCTTTTCGACAAAGGGACGCGTGGTATACTGTGCGGACAAGCGTTGTATTGAGGAGGGAATGGACATGATCCGGAGTACTGCACGGCAACGGCTGCTTACGCGCGTCACATGGCGGCTTCCCCTGCGTTTTCTGGCGCTGGCAATCTGCGGGAACCCGGCGCTGCTGTCGGGCGTTCGGGCGGTTTCACCCGCGCTGACGGCGGCGGCGCTGGGCAGCGGCTGGTCGCCCGCGTTGACGCTGGCAGGCGCGCTGTGCGGCTGTCTGGCGGGCGGCTGGTCGGCGGGCACGCTCTGCTCGCTGCTGGGCGACCTGTTGACGGCGGCGCTTCTGTGCCTGCCTCGGGCGCGCGAACTGCTGAAAAAAGAGGGACGGCGGGAGGGATTTGTCTGCCTGGCGGCCTGCCTGGGCGGGAGCGCGCAGCTGCTCGCGCTGACAGGCGGCTATACCGCCCACGCGCTGATCTGCGGCCTGGCGAGCGCGCTGACGGCGGGCATGCTGTCGCCCTGCCTGCTGGGCGCGCTGAGCCTTCAGAGCGGGCGCAGGCGGCTGCTGCCGGATGAGCAGCTTTCCGTGATGCTCTGGTGTGCGCTGGCGGTGGGCGGACTGAGCGCGCTGCCCGAAGCGGGCGGATGGCTGGGCGGCGCGGCGGCGGCGCTTGTCGTGCTGCTGGGCGCCTCGGCAGGCGCGGCAAACGGCGCGCTGTGCGGGGTATGCACGGGGCTCGCGCTGGCGGCGCAGCAGGCAGGCCTGAGCTGTGCGGCGGCGCTTGGGCTGTGCGGGGCGCTTGCGGGGGCGCTGCGGCGCCTTCATCGCGCGGCCATGTGCGCGGCGCTGATGGCGGGCAGCCTGCTCGGGGTCATTTACGGCGGCATGGAAGGCTGGACGCTGAATATGCTCAGCGGGCTGGGCGGATGCCTGATCTACCTGTGCGTGCCGAGGCCGTGGATCGCGCGAATCCGCAGCGCGCTGTGCGCGCAGCCGGTCTGCCTGGACGCGCAGGCCCTGTCGGTTCGCCTGCGCAGGGAGACGGCGCAGCGTGTCGGCCGCCTGGCGCGCGCCTTCGAGGGACTCGAAGAGGGCTATCCGGCGGCGAAAACGCCCCTTCCCAACGAGGTCGCGCTGATTCGGCAGATGCGCGAGGCGCTGTGCGAAGGCTGCGAAGACTATGCCCGCTGCTGGCATGGCGAACGCACCCAGGCGGGCAGGCTGCTCTGCCGGATGATGAGCGAGGCGATCGCGGGCAGGCCGCTGACCACCGCCGCCCAGCTTCCGCCCGATCAGACCCGCCACTGCCGCCGCTCCACCCAGATCGACCGGCGCGTGCAGCCCGTGCTGGCGCGCTTTGTCGAAGAGCGCGCGGAGCTTCTCCGGGTCGGCGGTATGCGCGCGCTGATGCGCCGTCAGACCGGCCAGGCGGCGCGGATACTCTCCCGCCTGAGCGCGCAGCTGAGCCGTCCGGTCTGCGTGGACGAGGAGCTTGCCCGGCTGGCTCAGGCGGCGCTGGATCAATGCGGCCTGCCCTGCGCCGAGGCGCTCGCGCTCTCGGGCGACTGTCCGGAGATCCTCGCCGTGCCCGAAAGGGGCTTCACGGCCGCGCAGGCGCACAGCGCCGCCGAGGTGCTCAGCCGGGAGCTTGGCCTGCCCTTCGGGGCGGAAGCCTGTCCGGAAGACCCATCCTGCCTGCGCTTCACGCCGCGAGCGCGCCTTACCCCGGTCAGCGCCTTCGCCCAGGCGACGGCTCAGGGCGAATCGGCCTGCGGGGACTGCTGCCGCATCGACCGGCTGCCCGACGGTCGGACGCTGCTGGCGCTGTGCGACGGCATGGGCAACGGCGAGCGTGCGCGCGCCCAGAGCGAGCGGGCGCTGGAGCTGACCGGCCGCCTGCTCACGGCGGGCGTGACGCTGGAGACGGCGCTGGGCAGCGTAAACGGCGTGCTGCTCTCCCGCGAGCAGGACTGCTTCACCACGCTGGATCTGTGCGTGCTTGATCCGGCGCGCGGCACGGCGGATTTCTGCAAGCTGGGCGCGGCGGCTTCAGTCATCCTGCGCGAGGATCGGGCGGAATGGGTGCCGGGCGGCCGGCTTCCGATGGGCATGCTGGAGGAGGTTTCGCCCTCCATGCAGCGGCGCGTGCTGCGCGAGGGTGAAACGGTCGTTCTGTTCTCAGACGGCCTGTCGGACGACCTGAAGGAGGGACAGGCCCAGTGGCTTGCGCAGCAGCTGCCTGCCCTGCGCGCGCTCACGCCTGAAAAAGCGGCCGAGTACCTGCTCGCTCAGGCCTGCACGCGCGACGGCGGCAAGCCGCTCGACGACATGACCGTGCTTGTCGCGCGTCTGGAGCCCACCTGCGCCCCGAACTGAATTCTCCATTTCTTAACAAACATCCCCCTTTACAACCGCGCCGCGCTGTGTTATAATAGCTTTCGTCGTCAGGACATGGGGCATTAGCGCAGTTGGTAGCGCGCCACAATGGCATTGTGGAGGCCAAGGGTTCGACTCC
>CAKUFB010000214.1 GCA_934647145.1 uncultured Clostridia bacterium | reverse complement strand
GAGCGGTAGACGAGGCTCGGACTCGCGACCTCCACCTTGGCAAGGTGGCGCTCTACCAACTGAGCTACTACCGCATACATTTGGTGCGGGCGAAGAGACTCGAACTCATACGCCTTTCGACACCAGAACCTAAATCTGGCGCGTCTGCCAATTCCGCCACGCCCGCATACCAGATCAACAAGCGCCAGAAACATGTAGTATTATACCACGCAATTTCCAAATGTCAAGAAGTTTTTTTACTGCGCACGATAATTAACAAACGGAAATCATTTGCCATTTTGCGGCGGTTACGGTATAATGAGTTATCAATATACGACAGGAGGAGCAAGCATGAAAATACTGGTGACCGCGCAGCGGGGGAAGACCTTCGATCTGCATTTCCCGGAGCAAATTCTTGCGCAGCTGCGCGAAATGGGCGACGTAGCGCTCAATCCCTATTCAAGGCCCTTCACGCGGGAGGAGCTGAAGGAGCGTCTGTGTGATACGGACATCGTGGTGAGCCACTGGGGCACGCCGCAGATCGACGCGGAGATGCTTTCCTGCGCGCCGAAGCTGAAGCTGCTGGCTCACGCGGCGGGCACGGTGGCGCATATCGCCAGCGAGGCGTTTTACGAAAAGGGGATTCCGGTGCTCAGCGCGAACGCGGTGATGGCCAGGTACGTGGCCGAGGGCGCGCTGGGCTACCTGATCGCGGGCGGACATCGCATGGTGCAGACCGACCGAACGATGCGCGAAGGCGGCTGGGACAAGCGGGTGGAGGAGCAGTATTCGCTGTGGAACGCGGAAATCGGCCTGATCGGCCTGGGCGCGGTGGCGCGGGAGCTGCTCGACCTGCTCAGGCCGTTTGACTGCGACGTGTGCGTGTACGACCCCTACCTGCCGGAAAACGGGCTGGACAGGTGGCCGTTTGCGCACAGAGGGACGCTGGACGAGGCGCTGCGGCGGCCCATCGTGAGCGTTCACGCGGCTCAGACGCCCGAAACCTGGCATATGATCGACGAAGAGGCGCTCGCGAAGATGCCGGACGGCGCGATGCTGCTCAACACGGCGCGCGGCTCGCTGGTGGATACGAAGGCGCTGATCAGGGAGCTTCAGCGGGGCAGACTGTACGCCGTGCTGGACGTGTACGAGCAGGAGGGCGCGGGCGCGGTCGACCCGGAGCTGCTGGCCTGCACGCAGAACACCATCCTGCAGCCGCACGCCTCCTGCTGCTCGGCCAAGTGGCGCATGACGCAGGCAATTGTAACAGACATCGGTCGGTTTTTGCGCGGCGAACCGCTGCAGCTTCAGGTCAGCCTGCGGCAGTACCGGCTGATGACACAGGAATAAAGGAGGAAACATGCGATGAAACTGGCCTTTTCCACGCTGGGCTGTCCCGAGTGGACATTTGATCAGGCGCTGGACAACGCGCGCGGCATGGGGTATCAGGCGATCGAGCTGCGCGGGGTCGACGGCGAGCTGCGACCGGACGCGATCCGCGCCTTCCGGCCCGAAAACAGACCGGAGTCGCTTCGAAAAATCCGCGAGCACGGCCTGACGATCAGCGACTTCGGCTCGTCGGCCAGCTTTTATGAAGGAAACATGGAAGCGGCGCTGGCCGAGGGGCACGCTTCCGTCGACCTGTGCGCGGCGCTGGGCATTCCCGCCGTGCGCGTGTTCGGAGGCCGTCCGGCCGAGGGCGATACGCTTGAAAAACAGGTGCGCTTCGTCGCCGAGGGCGTGAACGCGCTGTGCGAGTACGCAAAACCGACCGGAGTCGAAATCTGGCTCGAGGTACACGGCTGGTACAATACCGCCGAGCGCATACTGGCCGTGGCCTCCCAGGTGCGGCATGACGGCTTCGGAATCATCTGGGACGTGGAGCATTCCGACGAGGCGGATAAGGGCGATTTTCTGTCGTTCTATGAGCCGGTGAAGCACCTGATTCGCCATGTCCACGTCAAGGATCACAAGCGTCTGCCGGATGGCGCGTTTCGCCTGTGTTCGGTGGGCGAGGGCGACATTCCGCTGCGGGAGATGGTGGAGCGGCTCGAAAAAGACGGCTTCGGCGGGTGCTATTCCCTTGAGTGGGAAAAGAAGTGGCATCCCGAGCTGCCCGCGCCGGAGGAGGAGTTTCCTTCCTATATTAAATACATGAACGGGCTGGCCGGCCGGCTGAAGATTAGATAAAATTAACAGAAGGTTTTACATGATGTGGAACCGCTGTATCCGGCATGGCGTCTAACGGACAGTATGACATCAGGAAGCGCAGCGCCGCGTGCGATCTGCGGGAAAGGAACGGGATATGATGAAAAGAACAGCCTGTCTGCTGCTGGCGCTGAGCCTGGCGCTGTCCGTGACGCCCGGCTGGGCGGAGCAAACGCCTTCGGCCGAGAATCCGGGGCAGACGCTTGAGACGGCGGAGAAGCCCGACGAGAAGGAGGAGACGGACGAGACGCAGGAGCCTGCCCCGACCGAGAAGCCCGTCGAGACGCAGGAACCCACCGAGACCGAAAAGCCTGCCCCGACCGAGAACCCCGCCGGAACGGAAGCGCCCGCCGAGACGCAGGATCCCTCTGCGCCGCAGAATACGCCCACCGCGGCGCCTGATTCCACCCCGGAGTCTACCCCCGAGCCCGACTGGGACGAGGCGTGGGTTTACGCGGGCGAGGGTGAGGAACAGACCATCGTCTGCGGCAAGCTGTTTGACCTGGTGCAGGCGCTGGAAAAACAGACCGAGGTCTATCTTCGCACCGATGAGGTCGTGAAGCTCGAGAAGGTCAACGTGAGAAAGCTCCTGCTGGCCAGGCTCCTGCTGGACAAGAACTACTTCCGCGGGCCGATCCGCTGGACGCTCTGCGTGTCCGAGGACGACCCGCTCGCCGAGGGCGCGTCTCCGGTCGAGTTCGACCCGGAAAAGTACAAGGACGCGCTGCCCGAGGATGAGATCACGGTGTACGTGTGGGCGGCGGCCGCGCCCGACGCGACCGAGACTCCCCAGCCGAGCGAAACGCCCGACCCGGACGCGCCGACCGCCACGCCCGACCCGGACGCGACCCAGACCCCCGAGCCGAGCGAAACGCCCGACCCGGACGCGCCGACCGCCACGCCCGACCCGGACGCGACCCAGACCCCCGAGCCCACCGCCACCCCCGATCCGGACGCGATCACGCTGACGGTGGAGGCGCAGGACTTCGTCCACGGCGAGTGGAGCGGCAAGGTTCCCTCGTTCAGGCTGTCCGGCATCCCGGAGGGCAAAGAGGGCTATTCCTACGCGGCGGTCGTGTACGACAAGAACTTCATCGTGCTCTCGGGCGATACCTACGAGGCGACCGAGGCGGGCGAGTACACGCTGCGCCTGACGATACTTGACGAGCTGGGCGACGTGGTGTCCGCCAGCGAGATCTACGACCTGAAGCTGGATTTCACGATGCCCGCGCTGAACGTCGAGACCGACATGGAGACGCCCTACACGATGCGCCTGACTGCGTCGGACGAGGGAAGCGGCCTGGCCGGTTTCACGCTCGACGGAGGCGAAACCTGGCAGCAGCTGCCCGAGGAGGGCGTGTTTACCCTGACCGTCAAGGAAAAGACGGTCATCCCCGCCGGCATGATTCAGGCGAAGGATCTGGCGGGCAACCTGACCGTCTACGATCAGGAGCTCGTGCTGGACAAGCTTTCCGGCGGCGGCGGAGGTGGCGGCGGAGGCGGTGGCGGCGAGAAGCCCAAGCCCCACGCGCCGTCCACCGAAAAGACCGACGCGAACTACAACGCGGTGGGCCTGAAGGTGACCGAGGAGCCCATGCACACGCTGGTCATGGAGGGCGAGGAGCTGGAGCTGACGCTGGACGTGACCGCAGCCGAGGGCGTGGCGCTGCCCGCGGATTACGAGGCGCAGTTCACGCTGAGCCTGGACGCGTGGACGCATCGGGTGATCGACGGGGAGGGCAGCGCGCTGCTCGTGCGCGACGGCGAAAAGCCCGACGTGCTGGTGCTCAGCCCGCAGATCGACTCGCAGAGCGAGAAGTACTCGCTCGAGTGGCGCTTCAACGGCGCGGCCCTGCGCACCCTGTACAACAGCGGCGTCGACTACCTGGCCATCAAGACCGGCGATGATCTGACCGTGCTGCCCACGCAGGGCTTCCTGGCCGGCACGAAGTACGCCTCGCTCAAGATGGCGGGCGTGTCCACGAAGAAGTTCGACTATGTGCTGCGCCTGAACGTGGATCGCACGCCGAAGGATCCGGCGCAGGCAGCCGTGCGCCCCGCCTGGCTGTTCACGGATGCGTGCGCTCTGTCCCTCGAGGTGACGGTCGAGGGCGAAAAATGGAGCCTGCCCATCGGCGAGGAAGCCGAGATGTACGCGCAGGACGTGTACTGCGGCCCGGCGGCCATGCTGGAGGTACCCTATGGAGAATATCAGGAGGAGGAAACGAAATGAAGAAACGCATCACGGCACTGTTCCTGACCGCACTGCTGCTCTTGACGCTCGCGCCCGGCGCGCTGGCGGAGACCTCCTTCACCGGTAAGGTGATCCCCGAGGATACGGTGGCGGTGACCGCGCCGTTCGGCGGCAGCATCGAGCACATGTACCTGCGCGCGGGCGACGTGGTGAAGAAGGGCGACAAGGTCGCGACCATTTCCACCACCCCGGTCTACGCGACGATCGAGGGCACGGTTTCAGGCGTATTCGCGCTGCCGGGCGACTCGGCCGAGAGCGTGGGCACCCGCTACGGCGCGGTGATGTACATTGAGCCGACCAACCGGTTCGTGATCAACGCCAGCACCGAAAAGGCCTATAACAGCAGCGA
>CAKUFB010000213.1 GCA_934647145.1 uncultured Clostridia bacterium | reverse complement strand
CCCTCCCCTTCCGCTCGCCCGGGGACGCGCTGCGTCCCCGGGCGAGCGGGGCCCCCGACCACGGGCCGCAGCGCGGCCCGTAGTCGGGAAAAGCGCGCCGGCAATCGCCGGCGCGCTGTATTATCCCTTCGGGGGGAGCGTTTATCGCTGCCCATAGTAGGCGTTGGGGCCATGCTTGCGGCGGTAGTGCCTGTCCAGCAGCGCCTGCTGCATGCCGCCCCGGACGGGGTTGAGCGTCATGGCGTGGTAATCCATAAACGCGCACTCCTCCATGACCACGGCGTTCTGCACGGCGCGCAGGGGATCGGCGCCCCACGCGAAGGGGCCGTGGCTGAAGACCAGCACGCCGGGCACCTGATCGGGGTCGATATGCCGGGTGCGGAAGGTTTCGACGATCACCGCGCCGGTTTCCCGCTCGTACGCGCCGTTGATTTCGGCCTCGGTCAGGGGACGGGTACAGGGAATATCGCCATAGAAGTCGTCGGCCTGGGTGGTGCCCAGGGCGGGAATATCCATGCCCGCCTGCGCGAAGCTGGCCGCCCAGCGGCTGTGCGTGTGAACGACGCCGCCGCAGCCCGGAAAGGCCCTGTACAGCTCCAGGTGCGTCGCCGTGTCGCTGCTGGGCTTCCACCTTCCCTCTACCTGGTTGCCGTCCATGTCCACCACCGCCATGTCCTCCGGCCTCATGCCCTCATACTCCAGGCCGCTGGGCTTGATGACGACGAGCCCGCTTTCCCGATCGACGCCGCTGACGTTACCCCAGGTGAACGTCACCAGACGATACCTGGGAAGCAGCAGATTGGCCTGACATACCTGTTCCTTCAGCGCTTCCAGCATAGCTTTTCACCTCACATCGTTTCCACCGCCGCCCGTTCGACGGGCAGGCTTTTCTGATACCGGTTCAAAAAGGCGCGGAATCCCTCGATATCCGCCTCGTCCGCCATGACCTGCTGCACCTTCGCGCCGGAAAAGACCGACTCGTTCAGGTAGTCCGCGAGGGTCTGACCCTCCTTCTTCCAGAGGCGGTAGGCCGCCAGCAGCGCCATGCCGTAGGGGCCGCCCTCGCCGGCGGTCTCCATCACGCAGACCGGCACGCCCACCGCCGCCGAAAGCATGCGCTGCCCCACGCCGGGGGTCTTGAAGTAGCCGCCGTGGGCGAAGAGCCTGTCGATGGGCACGTTTTCCTGGCGGGTCAGGATGTCCACGCCGATCTTCAGCGTCGCCAGCGCGGAGAACAGGTGCGCGCGCATGAAGTTGGCCAGCGTCAGGCGCGCGTCCGGCGTGCGGGCGAACACGGGCCGGCCGGCGTCCAGATCGGTTATTCCCTCGCCGGAAAGGTAGTTGTAGCTGAGCAGGCCGCCGCAGTCCCCTTCGCCCTCCAGCGCCTTGCGAAACAGCAGGGTGTAGAGCGCGCTCTTTTCCATGGGCGCGCCGACGGCCGCGGCGAACTCGCCCAGCAGGCTCACCCAGGCGTTGATGTCGCTGGTGCAGTTGTTGCAGTGCGCCATGGCCACGGGTTTTCCGTCGGGCGTGGCGACCATATCGATCTCCCGGTGCACGCCGGGCGGGCGCTCCACCACGATCATGGCGAAGTCGCTGGTGCCCGCCGAGACGTTGCCGGTGCGCGGCGTGACGCTGTTGGTGGCCGTCATGCCGGTGCCCGCGTCGCCCTCCGGCGGCGCGAAGGGAATGCCGGGGCGCAGGTCGCCCTCGGGATCGAGGAAGGCCGCGCCCTCCGCCGTCAGCTCTCCGGCGGGCTGGCCGGCCGTCCGCACGGCGGGCAGTATATCCCTGAGCCGCCAGGGATAGCCCCGCTCGGCGATCAGCTCGTCGAACTGCGCCATCATGTCCGGATGGAAGCGCGGGCCGTCGATCGGGAACATCCCGCTGGCCTCGCCGACGCCCAGCGCCCTCACGCCCGTCAGCCGTTCGTGGATATACCCCGCCAGCGTCGTGAGATGCGCAAGGCGCGGCAGGTGTTCCTCCCCGCGCAGCATCGCCTGATACAGATGCGCGATGCTCCAGCGCTGGGGAATGTTGAACTGAAACAGCTCGGTCAGCCTGGCCGCCGCCTCGCCGGTCATCGTGTTGCGCCAGGTGCGAAAGGCGGTCAGCGGCACGCCCTCCCGGTCGAAGGGCAGATAGCCGTGCATCATGCCGGAGACACCGATCGCGCCGACCTGCGTCAGCGTCGCGCCCAGCTTCTCCCGCACGTCGCGCTTGAGCGCCGCGTAGCAGGCCTGAAGGCCGCTGTGAATCGCCTCCATGCCGTAGGTCCATACCCCGTCCGTCAGCTGGTTTTCCCACTCATGCTCGCCCTGCGCAATGGGGCGATGCGCCTCGTCGATCAGCACCGCCTTGATGCGCGTAGAGCCCAGCTCGATACCCAGCGCCGTTCTTTTGAAATCCATCGCACTCACCTCAGCTTCCAGGCCAGATCGTTCAGGAAGAGCTGCTCCTCCAGGCTTTCCGGCGTCGTATCCCGCGTAATGTGGACGAATTCGATCTCCAGCATTCGCGCCCAGTCCCGCATCATTTCCGCCGTCACGTCGTAGGAGAGCACCGTGTGGTGCGCGCCGCCGACGGTGATCCAGCATTCCAGGCCGGTGGTCAGATCGGGCATGGCGCGCCACATCACCCGCGCCACGGGCAGGTTGGGCATGGGCAGTATGGGCTTGACCGCCTCAATGTCCTGAACGATCAGGCGCAGCCGCCCGCCCATGAACTGCCACGCATCGCCTTATCGTTCGTTTTTCTCATCGCTCTCACGCACGCAGCCGTACAGATGCATACGCCGCTTGCCCGCATGGAAAAGATACCTCTCCTGCATGGTCAGACTGCGAAACAGTCTGAGCGCGCTCTCGAAGTGGGTTCCGTCTTCCACCAGCACGACCAGTCTTCCGCCGGGCGCAAGCAGGTACTCAAACACCCGCAGCATATCCAGATAATACTGCGTCGAACGGCGCTCGGAATACGCATCGACCGGGTCGGTTACCAGCTCGGTCACACTGCCCTTTTCCAGCCGCTCGTCCAGGGTAAACGCATCCTGGCGCTCCACGCACGCGTTCATCGGCATGCGCCTTTCCAGCAGCTTCGCCTTTTCTTCATCCACGTCGAAGGTCAGCATGCACTTGGCGGGCGGGAACTTGGCGCGAGCCAGCGTCAGCGCGCCGCTTCCCGCAAACGGATCCAGGAAGACGCCCTCGCGCCTCGGTCGGGCCAGCGCCGCCATGCTCCAGCAAAGCTGGGCGGGCAGTTCGTTCTTGACCAGCTGATGGCGCGTATTCTCGCCTTTCGTCAGCCTGAGCAGCAGCATTGCCATGCCTTCTGAGCGCTGCAGCACGACCAGTTCCTTTTCCGGCTTCTCGCGTTCAATTTTTGCGGCGCGAATCGGGCGTTCCAGCTGAGTGCGCAGCTCGGTTCGGACGGAGGAAAGCTGATTATCCTCCATAAACATCACGCGCACCGACTGAACCTTACGCCGGTACAGCGTCTGATCGACCGTATACATCAGCTGCTTATCCTCGGCAAAGCGCTGCGTCGCAAAGGCGATGTGCCTGCTGCGGGGAATCTGGTCGAACACCAGATAGGTGTTATGAAAGCCGCCGCAGTCCGGCGTCAGCACGGTCGCCGTATACAGAATCGCGCCGGGCAGTATCCGTTTGATAGAGAAGCCCCGAATCACATGGGGCGCCAGCTTCACCATCAGTTTTTCCAGACCTGCCTGGCAGGTCGAGTAATACAGATTCATACATGCCTCCATTCAGGGATTTAAGGTCAGGCGCGCCCATCCGCTGCGCAGCCACTGCCGCCAGTAAGCGTATTCGCTCTGATAGCGCGCCACACGAGCCCAGAAGGCGGGCGAGTGGTTGAACTCATACAGGTGGCACAGCTCGTGGATGACCACGTAATCGAGCGCCTCAGGCGGCGCCATAATCAGCATCCAGTTGAAGTTCAGGTTGTGCTGCGAGGAGCAGCTGCCCCAGCGCGTTTTCTGCTGACGCACGGCGACGCGGTTGGGCGCGCGGCCGACGAGCGGAATATAGCGCTCCAGGCGCTCTGCGAGCCGCTCCCGGAAGCGCTCGATCAGGCCGTCTCGAAGCGCGCGCTTCACCGCCTGGGGCGAGGTATCGGGCAGGGACACAATCACCTCGTCGCCCGCGAATTCACAGGTCGTCCGGGGCGCCTGCCTCACGCGCAGGGTCACTGTGCGCCCCTCGAGAGGGAAGGTCATGCCGTCCCGCATGTCGTATTCCGCATCCCGTTCGTCCTCGTAGCGCTTCATCTGGCGCAGGGCCTGCTCGATCTGGGCGTCATTCGCGGCAACCAGGCGATCAGCCTCGCGCAGGGGAAGGCTCCTCGGGGCGTACACGCGCAGCCTTCCGCCGGGGAGCGCGCGAAAGGCCACGTCTCGCCGGGCGGTCTGAACCAGCTCGTAATCAAGCCTTCCGGCGCTGGTTTTCACGCTTCTATGCATAACAAACAGTCCTTTGAAACAAACTCATACCGTGTACATTTCCCTGTTTTTTTGAAAAATCCTGCCCTTTCGCGCCCGGATTAACACAGGTTTCGCAACCCGGTCTTGAAAGATCATCTCAAAGCGTGTATAATAGGTCTGATAAGTTGGAGGAGTGTGAGTATGCCGCTTTATGAATTCGTCTGCTCCGCGTGCGGTCGCCGCTTTGAAGAGCTGACCGCAATCGCCGAACGGGACAAGGTACGCTGCCCCGACTGCGGCGGGAAGCCTGAAAGGCTGTATGAGGGAAAGAGTGGTTTCGGCGTAGGCGCCGTCCGACCGGAGAGCCCCGGCCCCGCCTGCGACGGCTGCTGCCGCTCGTGTCCCCACCATCAATAGAATGAATCGGGAGAGCCGGTCATCCGGCGAGT
>CAKUFB010000212.1 GCA_934647145.1 uncultured Clostridia bacterium | reverse complement strand
GAGCTCAACGCCAAAAAGATCGGCACGCCCAGGCACATCACGCCCGAGCAGATCGCTTCCGACGGCGAAGTGCCCGCGCTGCCCGCCTTCACCCGCGGCCCGCTCTCCAGCGAGGAGGCCGCCGCCCGGCGCGACCTGTGCGCGTTCTCCCGCCGCTGCTATGACCAGCACCTGTTCACCGCCGCCGCGGGCGCGTTCTCCTGTCGCCTGGAGGACGGCTCGTTCGTCATCACGCCCGAGGGCAGGGACCGCAAGTACCTGGAGGAGCAGGACCTGGCGCTGGTTCAGGACGGCCATGTCGAGGAGGGCAAGACCCCCGACCGCACCGTGCTGCTGCACGCCGCCATCTACGCGAAGAACCCCGCCGTGCGCGCGGTGGTGCTTTCCAAGGCCCCGTGCATCATGGCCTTCGCCTGCACCGAGGCGGACTTCGACTCCCGCACCATTCCGGAGAGCTACATCGCGCTGCGCAATGTCAAGCGCCTGCCCTTCGGCGCGGCCCTGACCGACCCCGAGGGCGTCGCCGCCCAGTTCTCGGCCAAGGTACCGGTGATGTTCATGGAGAACCAGTACGCCGTGGCCACCGGCGCGAGCCTGATCAAGGCCTTCGACTGCATGGAGGTGCTCGAGTACAGCGCCAAGGCGCTCATCATGGTGCCGGATATTGGCAAGCTGGTCACCATCTCGCCCGAGGAAGTGCGCCAGATCGAGATCGACTTCAACCTGTAAACCCATCGCCCCGGGGGCAGCGCGCCTTCGGGGCGGTTTCATACCTGAAAACGGAGGAATACGCCCATGAATCGCTTCCCGGATCACGCCCGCGTGCTGTTTATCGGGGACAGCATCACCTGCAACGGACGCTGGATCGCCCACGTCTACGACTACTACCTGCGCCATTTCCCGGACGCGGACATCCGCGTATACAACAGCGGCATCTCCGGCGGCTCGGTAACGAGCGCGCTTCGATACTTTGAGCCCTATAATGGCGCGCAGTTCCGCCCGACGCACGCGGTCGTCATGCTGGGTATGAACGACGTGGGACTCGGCCTCTACGCACTGGGCGAGGGCGAGGAGGACTTTACCGACAAACAGCTGGCGCGGCGAAAGGAGACCATCGACGCGTACGAGGCGGGCCTGCGCCGGCTGGTCGAGCTGCTCGAGGGACGAGGCGTCTGCGTCACGCTGGTCACGCCCACCTGCTACGACGAATCGCAGCTGCCCCGGAAACTGGACAAGGTGGGCGGCGACGCGGCGCTTGAGTACCTGGGCGAAATCAACCGCCGTCTGGCCGCCGAAAAGGGGTTGGATTTCGTTAACCTGCACGCTCCCTTCCGCCTGCTCAACGCCGCCTGCACACTGATCGGCCCCGACCGCGTACACCCCACGCCCGCCGGGCAGGCCGTGATGGCCAGGCTGTTTCTCGCGGCGCAGGGGCTGACCGACGCACCCAAAATGACCGACAACCTGACACGAATCGAGCCACTCTTGCCCGAAAACCAGGCGCGCTTTACGGACGAACATGAGGTGCGCGCGCTGTGGAACGCCGAATGGCTGCTGCTGCGCGACAAGCCGCAGGACGTTCAGGCACGTCTCGACTTCATGAATGTCTATCGAGAAACCGCACCGTCGGATTTCTGGCGCGGCATGGCGGACGCATACCTGAGGCAAAACGGCGACCTGCAGACGGCGCTTGCACGCGAGGAAGCCGCGCTCGAGAGATGCCTGCGGCGAGAAACAGAATAACCTGCCGTGCGCCAAAGCCGTCCACTCTCGTGAGACACTGCCCGGTGACCGTAACATTTATGGGGTGCGGCCTTCGTTTTTCCGCCCGCGAAGAATTCGGGAAGTCCAGTCTATGCTTCCCGAATTCGCGTTCCGTCCGGCGGCAGCAAGTGGCTGTCGGCACTGCCGACTGACGAAAGAAAACTGAGGCTCAAGGGGTTGATTTTTCTCCGAAAGTACGGTATAATAAAGACACGGAACTTTAACATGAGGAGGTATCTCTCTATGAAAATGATTATCGCGATTGTCCAGGACGAAGACTCCTCTCGTCTGGTCAGCAATCTGATGAACGAGGGCTACAGCGTGACCAAGCTGGCCACCACCGGCGGCTTCCTGCGCGCCGGCAACACCACCCTGCTGATGGGCGTGAACGACGACAAGCTGGACGGTGCCATCAAGATCATTGAAAAGGTCTGCAAGAGCCGTAAGCAGATCGCGCCCTCTCCCTCCCCCATTGCCGGCGGAACCGGCGCCTACATCCCCTACCCGATCGAGGTCATCGTGGGCGGCGCGACCGTGTTCGTGATGGATGTGGAGCATTTTATTAAGATGTAATGGCAGGCTTTGACGACCTCATCGGACAGCCTTCTCATCTGCGCGAGGAAATGCAGCATGGGCGGGCTGTCCATGCATACCTGTTTACCGGGCCAGCGGGCACAGGAAAGCGCACGCTGGCCGCTCTTTGTGCCCAGACGCTCAACTGCACCGCGCCCGCGGAGCAGCGTCCCTGCGGAAAATGCCCCAGCTGCCTGCAGTATGAAACCGGCAATCATCCCGACGCAATCCGCATCGCGCCCGAAAAGTCGATCGGCGTGGATGTGGTGCGCGACCTGATCAGCCGCATGGGCGTGCGCACGATGGAGAGCGCCCGGCGCACGGTCGTCATCGAGCAGGCCGACAAGATGACGCCCCAGGCGCAGAACGCCCTGCTCAAGACGCTGGAGACTCCGCCCGGCGACGCGGTGCTCTTCCTGGTCACCGACCAGATGAGCGCGCTGCTGCCCACGATCATTTCCCGCTGCCGGGTGGAGAAGTTTCACCTGCTCACCGCCTCTCAGGCCCAGCAGGCGCTCCAAAAGCGGGGCATCCCTACCGAGCGGGCGGCTCTCCTGGCCAGGCTGTGCAACGGCTCCGTCGGCAAGGCGCTTGAAAAGCACGCCTCGGAGGACTTCTGGAAAAACCGGGACAGGGTGCGTCGGGCGCTGTCGCTGCTGCACACGGAGGCCGACGTAGGCCTGGCCGCCGCCCCGCTGACCGAATCGCGCGAACAGGCGCAGGAGATACTGGATCTGATCGAGCTGTGGGCGCGCGACGCGATGGTGCTGGCCGCGGGCGGCGAGATCATGCAGGAGGACTGCCGCGAGGAGTACTTGAACGCCCCGTTTTCGGCGGAAAAGCTGCTTTCCGGCGTGCTGGAGACCCGAAAGCGCCTCTTCAGCAACGTGTCCTGGCAGCAGGCGCTGGAAATGCTCTTTTTCGAGATCGTATCAGGAGGAAAATAACTATGGCTGTCGTAGCCGGAATCCGCTTCAAAAAGGCGGGCAAGGTTTATTATTTCGATCCAACCGACGTGTGGCCGCATCCGGGCGATCCGGTCATCGTGGAAACCATACGCGGCGTGGAGCTGGGCGAAACGGTCACCGGCGCGCGGGAGGTACCCGACGAGTCGCTGATCGCCCCGCTCAAGAAAATCATGCGCATCGCTACCCCGGAGGACGTGCGCCGCGCAGACGAGTGCGCCGCCCGGGAAAAGGAAGCGCTGCGCGTGTGCCAGGAAAAAATCGCCGCGCACAAGCTGGAGATGAAGCTGGTGGACGCCGAATATACCTTCGACGGCGCCAAGCTGATCTTCTACTTCACCGCCAACGGACGCGTGGACTTCCGCGACCTGGTCAAGAACCTGGCCTCGGTGTTCCGCATGCGCATCGAGCTGCGCCAGATCGGCGTGCGCGACGAGGCGAAAATGCTGGGCGGACTGGGCGCGTGCGGACGGCCCATCTGCTGCGGCGCGTTCCTGAGCGACTTTCAGCCCGTGTCCATCAAAATGGCCAAGGAGCAGAACCTCTCCCTCAACCCCACCAAGATCTCCGGCCAGTGCGGACGGCTCATGTGCTGCCTGAAATACGAGCAGGACACCTACGAGCAGATCCTCAGGAAGCTGCCCCGCGTCGGCAAGGAAATCATGACCCCCGACGGCATCGGCATCGTGACCGAAATCGCCGTCATCCGCGAAAAGGTCAAGGTGCGCCTGCATCAGCCGGACGATACCTATGACGTGCGCGAGTTCAGCCTGGAGGAGGTCTGCCGGCCGGGCGAAGGCATCCCCGAGCGCAAGGTCGAGGAGCCGAATGAGGACGAGGCGGAATTCCTGCAGAGCGAGGGCTTCCTGGCGGGCATTCCCGAGAAATACCGCCCCCTGAGCGCCCAGCGCAAGGATAACAAGCTGCGCGTCGAGCCGCGCAGGCCTGAACCGCGCCCCGCAAAGGGCAAGCCTGACGCCAGAGCCGAGGACAAGCCCGAAAAGCCTGAACGCCGCCGCTACCCGCGGCCCAAGGGCCCCAAGCAGAGCACCGAGCAGTTCCTGCAGGAACACGCCTCCCGCGAGGACGCCCCGCCGCGCGATGAGAGGCCTGCGCAGCCTCGCGGTGAACGGCCCAGGGGCGAGGGACGCAGGAATCGCGCAGGCGGCGAAAAGCAGCCGCCCAGGGTCAATCAGACTGCCGAAAGAGCGGTAAAGCCCGCGCCTGAAAAGCCTGCCAGGCCGGCGCAGGATAGACCTGAAGCCCCCGCGGCCGAGGTTTCAAAGCCGAATGAGACGAATCAGTAAATAATCCAAAAAATCTTGCATTCGACTTCCTTTGATGATATAATACGAGTACACACGGACAAGGAGGTGTTTTGTGATGGCATACGTAATTAAGGACGACTGCATCGCTTGCGGCGCTTGCGCGGCGAGCTGCCCCGTCGGCGCGATCTCCGAGGGCGACGGCAAGTACGTAATTGACGCGGATCTGTGCGTGAGCTGCGGCGCTTGCGCCGAGACCTGCCCGGTCGGCGCTCCTGAAGAGGCCTAAGGTCTGCTTCGGTTCAACCAAATCCGGAGTCCCTGACAG
>CAKUFB010000211.1 GCA_934647145.1 uncultured Clostridia bacterium | reverse complement strand
GGTAGCCTTTGAGCAGCTGTTCGCCGCTTGATTCCTCGACAACCTTTTCATTTGTCCGCGTTTTCGTTACCAGTTCAGAGGGGTTGAGCCTGCCTGCCGCACCATTCACACCGTACCTTCAAAGGAGGTCGAGTCCATGCAGCAGCCCTGGTTTTTCCTGGAAATCCTCCGCCTGAGTCCGGTGCTGGCCGCGCTGGCGGCGCTGGCCTCGGCCGCGGTTGTGATCGCGCTCGGCTGGGCGCACCATCCGGAGGGACTGCGCCGCAAAAAACGAAAGAGCAGATAAACAACGCCTCGGTCTGCACTGCCTGCGCCCGGAACCACGATTGCGTTACGCAGAGCGCCAGTTGGCGATAGCAGCAAGTGGCAGTCGGCCCTGCAGACCGGAGTCTCCCCAGCCGAGGCGGCAGCGCCGCCCAATAATCTGCGGAGAATTCCGCAGATTCGAAGAACCCAGCCGCTCCAATTTATGGCGGCTGGGTTCGTGTTCTATCCGGCGGCAGCAGTCGGGTGCAGGCTCAGCCTGCCGGCAGCAAGTGGATGTCGGCACTGCCGACCGGCAGCAAGTGGGTGCAGGCTCAGCCTGCCCGAGGGAATCAGAGGCACACGACCGCCAGATAGGCGATGTAGATGCCGATCAGCAGTATGCCCTGCCAGCGGCGGAAGCGCTGCGAGATCAGCGCGGGGATCAGCGCGATCATGGTCACGGCCAGGCATACCGGCATATCGACGCGGATGGTAGAGGCCGCTACCTGCAGCGTGCCGCCGGAGATCACCGAGCAGACGGGCAGGATCAGCGCCGTGTCGATGATGTTCGCGCCGATGACATTGCCGACCGACAGCGAGGCCTCCTTCTTGACGATCGAGGTGATGGCGGTGACCAGCTCGGGCAGCGAGGTGCCGATGGCCACGGCGGTCAGCGCGACGACGTTTTCCGGAACGCCCAGGCGCTGGGCGAGCAGCGTACCGTTGTCCACCAGCAGGTCGGAGCCGATCACGATGCCCGCCGCGCCCAGCACGAACAGCGCGATGTTTTTCAGCACGGTCTGGCGGGTCGGCTTTTCAGGCTTTTCGTCCGTCGAGTACTCATCCTGCCGCTTGGCGGCCCTGATGTTCTCCCAGATGAACAGCGCGAAGATCGCGAACATGACCACGCCGCGCGCCACGGGCAGCGTGCCGTCGCCGCACAGCGCCCACAAAAGCGCCACCGCGCCCATCAGCAGCACGCTCTTGAACAGGTAATCCTTGCGCCTGAGCGTCACGGGCAGGAACACCATGCTCAGCGCCATGATGAGCGCCGTATTGACCGTGACCGAGCCGATGGCGTTGCCGATGGCCATCTCGGCCTGCCCCTTGGACGCGGCGATGGAGCTGACGAGCAGCTCGGGCAGGGTGGTTGCGACCGAGACGATGGTCGCGCCCACGATGAAGCGCGGAATGCCTGAGACCTCCGCGATCCAGCCGGCGGCGTCCACGAACCAGTCGCCTCCCTTGATGATCAGCGCCAGACCCAGGATGAACAGAAGAATGATGACGATCAGGGACTGCATAATACCTCTCCTTTCGGTTGTTCGCGCCGCGGGATAAAAAAAGACCTATGTGCCGCAGCGGAAGCTCTCTCCGAATTCGCCGGTGCACATAAGTCTCGTTCTTTCAGGTCTGCCAGACCGGACGTTCTCCGGCCAGGATGTTGACAGGCCACGCGCCTGCGCGCGCAAACTACTCCCTTATATAGTGTTCAGTTTATCACAAACGCCCGGGGCTGTCAAGCAAATCCGCCCGTTTTTTTCAGGCATTCATTCGCATCCGCCGAATGTCTGCCGGGACGGAAGCGTGCGCTGAGCGTCTGTGTTAAAAATGGCGCATGGTTCTTGACTGTAAACCCGCTTGACAGCTTATAATGGGTTCAGAAAACGTCCGAGAAGGAGGAATTTCCATGACCGTCAAGGAAGTCGAGGCGAAAACGGGACTGGAACGCGCGTCCATACGCTTCTATGAGCAGCAGGGGCTGCTTTCGCCCAGCCGCGGCGACAACGGCTATCGCGACTATTCGGAGGCAGACCTGATCACGCTGGAGCGGGTGCGCTTTTTGCGCTCGCTGGGCTTCGGGGTGCAGGAGATTCTGGCCTTCCAGCGGGGCGAGCGGGCGCTGTGCGACGCGCTGCCCGGGCGCATTCACGCGCTGAACCTTGAGAAGGCCGAGCGCGAGCGCGCCTGCCGCATCTGCGAGGAAATGCGCGCCGACCAGGCAAGCTATCAGACGCTGGATGCGGAAAAGTACCTGAAGGCGCCCGGCAGCCCGCGCGTGCAGGCCCCGACGGCCGACGTGCTGCCCGAGGTGCGCAGTCCGTGGAAGCGCTTCTTCGCCCGGACGCTGGACGCGGGGATCGCCGCCACGATCTTCTGGAGCCTGTTCGTGCTGATCTTCCGCGTCAGTCCGCTGCGCATGAACGGGGTGATCTGGGACGTCGCGCAGTGGATGGTCTGGCTGCTCATGCTGGTGACGTTCGAGCCGCTGTGCCTGCATTTTTTCGGAACCACTCCCGGCAAGGCGATACTGGGTCTGCGGGTGGAGAGCGTCGACGGAGGCAGGCTGACGGTCAGGGCTGCGCGGGAGCGTACCTGGGAAATGCTCTGGTACGGCGAGGGAGCGAACCTGCCGGTCTACGGCCTGGTGCGTTCCTGGAAGTCCTTCAAGGCCTGCCTGGACGGCGAGAGCTTGCCCTGGGAGCATGACAGCGTGCTCGTCGAGCAGCCGATGCGCGCCTGGCGAGGGTTTGCGTATGCGGCCGTGACGGCGCTGTGCCTGGGCACGTTTATCCTCTGCGGGGCGCTGGCCGGAAAGCCGCCCTGCTCAGGCGAGCTGACCGTCGCCCAGTACGCGCGCAACTACAACACGGTCGCCGACTACTACGGCGACGAGGGCGGGCGGCTGGACGAGGAAAGCGGCCAGTGGCTCGAGCCGGGTCTCAGCGCGAACAGCTTCACCATCGAGGTCACCGCCCCGCTGCGGCGCGAGATCGAGTACGACCTGCGCGAGGACGGCACGATTCGCCGCGTGACCTGGCGCTATCGCAGTGACGGCGGCGAGGGGCTTATCTGCCTGCCCGAGGAGGAGCTGTTCCTGGCGGAGGTGGCATTCGCCGGCGCGAACGAGTTCAGGCCCTATTATCGGGCGCTGAGCGCCTTCAGCAAGGGCGGCCTTCAGGGCGGCAGTCTTCAGTACGGCGGCACGCTGATCACCCGCACCGTCGACGGCGGCAAAAACCTCAAGGCCTTCGGCGGAGGGCTCTACATGCCCGCGGAGGGCGCATCCGCCCGCTTCACGCTCGAGGTGACGCAGGAAACGTAGCTGCGATCGAGAGTCTGCCTTTCTGACCGGGCAGTGCCCGGCCCCACCTGCTGCCGGCAGGCTGAGCCTGCATCCACCTGCTGCCGCGGAGGCCAAGCGCATCCTTCGGCCATAGATTAGAGCCTCAGGATGCTTCGCGACTCAAAAACTCCAGACAGTACCCCACAACCTGCTGCGCCCTGAACCCCACCGCCTGCGCTGCAGTCACCTACTCTTTCAGGGGAGGCATGGGCGCGTCGTAAAGGCTCTCCTGAAAGGAGAGCTGGCGCCGAAGGCGACTGAGGGGTTGGCCGGGCCGACAGCCACCTGCTGCCGGCAGGCTGAGCCTGCACCCACCTGCTGCCGCCGGATAGAACACGAAATTGGGGACCATAAATTGAAGTCCCCAATTTCTCCGTGGTTCAGACCCCACCGCCTGCATTGCAGAAACCACCTCTTTCATGGGAGGCTCATCGGCGCGTCGTAAAGGCTTTCCTGAAAGGGGAGCTGTCGCCGGACGGCACGCGAAGCCGGGAAGCATAGATTGGACTGCCCGATCGAACGCTATCCCTCCCCGGCGTTCCCGCGCGGGACGGTGACGGTGATTTCGACGCACTGGTCGCGCTCTGTGACGCGGCTGCTCACGCCCGCGCCGGTCTCCTGCATGGCGCGGACAGTGTTGAGCAGGGCGTTGACCAGCAGGCGGTGGTCGCGATAAATGACGCGCGGGCAGCGGACGGCGCGCGTGGCCTTGAGCATGCGCTCAACCAGCTCCTCGCTCTGGCGCACGCTCAGCTGCTCGGCGATCATCCGGGAGAGCGCCTGTTGCCGGCTATCCTCGTCGGTCAGGCGCAGCAGCGTCCGGGCGTGGCGCTCGCTCAGGCCCGCCTCGAGAATCTGCGCGCGCAGTCCCTCTGACAGGCGCAGCAGCCTCAGGCGGTTGGCGATGCAGCTGGGACTGCGCCCCAGGCGGCGCGCCAGCTCCTCCTGAGACAGGCCGTGCTCGCGCATGGCGGCGCGGTAGGCCTCGGCCTCCTCGAAGCAGTTCAGATTCTCGCGCTGGATGTTCTCGATCAGCGCCATGAGCGCGCAGTCCTCGTCGTAGGCGCTCATGAGAATGACGTCGGTCGTCCGCTCGCCCAGCAGCTCCAGCGCGCGCAGGCGGCGCTCGCCCGCGATCAGCTCAAACTGACCCCGGGCGTTCCGGCGCACGCTGATGGGCGAAATCAGGCCGTACTGCCGAATTGACGCCGCCAGCTCGGCCACGCTGGCCTGGGAAAAGGTGCGGCGGGGCTGATAGGGATTGGGCTGGATGTCGCTGATGTTCACGCGATACAGTCTGGGGACGTTTGCGCTTTGCTGGCTCACTGGGCATTCCTCCTCTGCCCTATGCATTATATGAGGACGGGGCGAAAACTTGTCCCCTCCCGAAAAAAGATTCGCAGCCGCGTGTTCGCCCGTCGGCAGGAGCGTTCCTCGAAACATTGTGCAGGGTTTTCAACAAATAACGGCCGGCGATCGCGTGCGGTTGGCTCCGCGTCCCTGCAGGCAATTGCCTGCAGGGACGCGGAGGCGGGGG
>CAKUFB010000210.1 GCA_934647145.1 uncultured Clostridia bacterium | reverse complement strand
CGGCGAACCGGCATGGACTCGTCGTCGTACACGATGTCGTTGCGGATCAGGTTGATGCGGCCCTTGTCGTCGATCTCGGCCACCTTGCACTCGAGGGTGTCGCCGATGCTGACCACGTCCTCCACCTTGTTCACGCGGCCGTTGGCCAGCTTGGAGATGTGGATCATGCCGTCCTTGCCGGGGGCGTACTCGACGAACGCGCCGAAGGGCATGATGCGCGCCACGGTGCCGGTGAACACGTCGCCCACCTGCAGCTCGCGGACGATGCCCTCGATCCAGGCCTTGGCCTTCTGCGCGGCGGCGGAGTCCTCGGTCGCGATGTACACGCTGCCGTCGTCCTCGATGTCGATCTTCACGCCGGTCTCCTCGATGATCTTGTTGATCATCTTGCCGCGCGGGCCGACCACCTCGCCGATCTTGGCGGGGTCGATCGAGAACTGGATGATCTTGGGCGCGTACTTGGACAGCTCGGCGCGCGGGGCGGGCAGCACCTCGAGCATCTTGCCCAGGATGTGCATGCGGCCGTCATAGGCCTGGGACAGCGCCTGGCGCAGGATGGGCTCGTCGATGCCCTTGATCTTGATGTCCATCTGGATGGCGGTGATGCCCAGCGCGGTGCCGGCCACCTTGAAGTCCATGTCGCCCAGGAAGTCCTCCAGGCCCTGGATGTCGGTCAGCACGGCCACCTTGCCGGTGTTCTCCACGTCCTTGATCAGGCCCATGGCCACGCCGGCCACCGGGCGCTTGATCGGCACGCCGGCGTCCATCAGGGCCAGCGTGGAGCCGCACACCGAGGCCTGAGAGGTCGAGCCGTTGGAGGACATGACCTCGGAGACCAGGCGCAGGCAGTAGGGGAACTCCTCGACCGGGGGAATCATGGGCTCAAGCGCGCGCTCGGCCAGCGCGCCGTGACCGATTTCGCGGCGGCCGGGGCTGCGCATGGGCTTGGCCTCGCCGGTGGAGTAGCCGGGGAAGTTATAGTGATGCATATAGCGCTTGGAGGTCTCGGTGCCGATGCCGTCGAGGATCTGCACCTCGCTCATGGGCGCGAGCGTCGCGGCGGTGAGCACCTGCGTCTGGCCGCGCGTGAACACGCCGGAGCCGTGTACGCGGGGCAGCACGCCTACCTCGCACCAGATCGGGCGAACCTCGGTCAGCCTGCGGCCGTCCGGACGCACGCCGTTGTCGATGATGTGGCGGCGCATGACTTCCTTTTCAATGGCGTACAGCGCGTCGCCCACCTCGACCTCGCGGCCCTCGAACTGCTCGGCGAAGTGCTCGGCGACCTCGGATTTGACCTGCTCCTCGCGCCGGTTGCGCTCGGCGCGCTCGAAGGTCTCGAACATCCACTGCACCTTGTCATAGGCGTATTCGCGCACGGCGGCCTTCACATCGTCGCCCGGCAGCACCAGCGGGAACTCCTTCTTGGGCTTGCCGATCTCGGCGGCGATCATCTCCTGGAAGGCGACCAGCTTCTTGACCTCTTCATGGGCGAAGAGGATGGCCTTGAGCATGACCTCCTCGGAGACCTCCTTCGCGCCGGCCTCGACCATCAGCACGGCTTCCTTGGTGCCGGCCACGGTCAGGTTCATCAGCGACCTTTCGCGCTGCTCGACAGTGGGGTTGATGATGTATTCGCCGTCCACATAGCCCACGTTGACCGCGCCGGTGGGGCCGGCGAAGGGAATCTCGGACACGCACAGCGCGGCGGAGGAGCCGATCATCGCGGCGATTTCGGGCAGGTTGTCCTGCTCGACCGACATGACCGTAGCCACCACCGACACGTCGTGGCGCATGCCCTTGGGGAAGAGCGGGCGCAGCGGGCGGTCGATCAGGCGGCTGGTCAGGATGGCCTTTTCGGCGGGACGGCCCTCACGGCGGTTCCAGGAGCCGGGGATGTGGCCGACCGAGTAGAGCTTCTCTTCATAGTCCACGCTCAGCGGGAAGAAGTCGATGCCGGGGCGCGGCGCGGCGGCAACGGTGGCGTTGACCAGCACGCAGGTGTCTCCGTAACGGACGAAGGTGGAGCCGGAGGCCTGCTCGGCGTACTTGCCGAATTCCAGGGTCAGCCTGCGGCCGCCCAGCTCAATGGAAAATTCTCTGAACATGATGTCCCTCCTCTTGGGCATTCGTCTATATAGACCTTTTTTATTGGAAAACAGAATGGATGCGGCAGGGGAACGGGCGCCTGCGCGCCATAAGAAACCGCCGCAAAGGGCGCAACCCCTTGCGACGGCAACACTTTTGCGCCGGGGCCGGTCACGGCAGCCAGATAAGCTACGATTACTTTCTCAGGCCCAGCTTCTCGATCAGAGCGCGGTAGGACTCGATGTCCTTTTCCTTCAGATAAGCCAGCAGACCTCTGCGCTGACCAACCATCAGCAGCAGGCCGCGGTTGGAGTGGTGGTCGTTGCGGTTCAGCTTCAGGTGCTCGTTGAGGTGGTTGATGCGCTCGGTCAGCAGCGCGATCTGAACCTCGGGGGAGCCGGTGTCGCCCTCGTGGCGGGCATAGGTGTTGATGATTTCCTGCTTGGTCATGGAATGTTCCTCCTGCTTCTTATTCCCGCCAGCCAAGCAAGCCGTTGGAGAATCGGCAAACTGAGCCACGCGGTTCTTCGACATTTAGCATGCCACGCGTTCTATTCTACCATACGCGTCCGCTTTTGTAAACGCTCAAAAGCGCATTTTGCATTAATTTTGCAGGCAAAAGCGTCCATTCGCGGACGAGGGGAGAGGGGCCGCGCAGATTGAATGGATATTAAGAACCGGGGGAAGCGGGCGCCGCCGCGCCGGTTAGAGAAAACTAACCAAGGGACATGCTCGAAATTCCTCGCACTCTGTCGAGGGGTGTAAAAATTGGATGGTTAAATATTCTGAAAATGAATGCACACATCAGACTTTTATGATATAATGTGCCACGGACGGCTATGTCTTTTTCCATATCGTCATATCAATGAGGATATACTTTATCTAAGGAGGGGTCAAACCTATGCCGGTCGGAAACCAGGACAAGTATCTCGAGCTTGACAAGGTGATCGAAAGCAACAAGGGCAAAAAGGGCGCCGTGATGATGACGCTGCAGGCTGCCCAGAACATCTTTGGCCATGTGCCGAAGGACGTTCAGATCCGCATCGCGGAGGGCCTGGGCGCCACGCTGAGCGAGGTGTACGGCGTGTCGACCTTCTATTCCCAGTTCGCGCTGGAGCCGCGCGGCAAGTACATCATCGGCGTGTGCCTGGGTACCGCCTGCTACGTCAAGGGCTCCAAGGAAGTGCTTCAGGCGGTGTCCGACACCCTTGAGATCCCCGTGGGCAAGACCACCAAGGACGGCCTGTTCACCATCAAGGACACCCGCTGCCTGGGCGCGTGCGGCCTGGCTCCCGTCATGATGATCAACGACGACGTATACGGCCGTCTGGTGCCCGGCGATATTCCCGGCATCATGCAGAAGTATCGTGACGCCGAAGCGAACGCTTAATTTCGGAGGTGCAACGCCATGAATACCATTAAGGAGCTCAAGGAGCTGGAGGCTGTCCGCGAGAGCATGCAGTCCAAGATCAATCTGCGCAGACATCACGAGGGTCCCCAGGTGATCATTTCCGCCGGCGAGTATGAAGAGGGCGGACTGGCCCGTCAGCTGGTCGCGGCGTTCCTCGAGGCGGCGGGCAAGGCCAACATGCTGAACCTGGCCGTGAAGCTGTGCGACGCGCCCGCGGGCGAGGTCAAAACCGTCGTTGACGGCGAGGAAAAGACCTATACCGACGTGACCGTCGACAAGGTTGCCGAAATTTTTGCCACCGTCGCCTGAGAAGGCTACTTACTTGCATTCTAAGGAGGAAAACCTGCTATGGAGCTTTTCCGTTCTCACGTGCTCATCTGCGGCGGTACCGGCTGCACTTCTTCCGGCTCTGTCGATTTGCTGCACCGTTTCCAGGAGCTGGTGAAGGAGAATCACCTGGAAAAGGAAATTAAACTGGTTCATACCGGCTGCTTCGGCCTGTGCGCCGCCGGCCCGGTCATCATTATCTATCCCGAGGGCGCGTTCTACAGCCGCATTGAGCTCAAGGACGTGGACGCCATCTTCCACGAGCACCTGATGAAGGGCCACGTCGTCAAGGAGCTGCTCTACAAGGACGGCATCGACCACGAGACCGGCAGGCTGCTGCCCCTGGACGATACCCCCTTCTATAAGAAGCAGAACCGTACCGCGCTGCGCAACTGCGGCGTGATCGATCCCGAGGACATCAGCGAGTACATCGCCCGCGACGGCTATCAGGCCCTGTATAAGGCGCTGCACGAGATGAGCCGCGAGGAGGTCATCGACACCATCAAGAAGTCCGGCCTGCGCGGCCGCGGCGGCGGAGGCTTCTCCACCGGCATGAAGTGGCAGTTCACCTATGCCGCCCAGGGCGACAAGAAATACGTCTGCTGCAACGCCGACGAGGGCGACCCGGGCGCGTTCATGGACCGCTCGGTGCTCGAGGGCGACCCGAACGTCATCATCGAGGCCATGGCCATCGCCGCCTACGCCGTGGGCGCCGATCAGGGCTATGTGTACGTGCGCGCGGAGTACCCGATCGCCGTGCAGCGCCTGCAGAAGGCCATTGAAGAGGCCCGCGAAATCGGCATGCTGGGCAAGAACATCTTCGGCACCGAGTTCTGCTTCGACCTGGACATCCGTCTGGGCGCGGGCGCGTTCGTGTGCGGCGAGGAAACCGCCCTGCTCGAATCCATCGAAGGCCGCCGCGGCGAGCCCCGCCCGCGTCCTCCGTTCCCGGCCATCAAGGGCCTGTTCGGCAAGCCCACCCTGCTCAACAACGTTGAGACCTATGCCAACGTCCCCCAGATCATTCTCAAGGGTGCGGATTGGTTCGCCTCCATGGGCACCGAAAAGTCCAAGGGCACCAAGGTCTTCGCGCTCGGCGGCAAGATCAACAACACCGGCCTGGTCGAGGTTCCCATGGGCACCACGC